>CALFHQ010000385.1 GCA_937876385.1 uncultured Pseudomonadota bacterium | reverse complement strand
CTTCTCCAGTTTCAGACGAGCGGCCTTCCATTCCCCCGTCGCCATGTCGATTCGTGCTGCTACCGTGTCCCGGAGGGCGCGCCCGAATTCGCACAGTTCGACCCCCGAAACGGTCCCTTCCAGGGAAGCGGTGAGCTCTGTGCGGAGGTTCTTCAGCCGGTCCCTGGCAGCGTTGTCATCGGAAGCCGTTGACTCCAGATGAAACTCTCCACCAAATCGAGCAGATAGCTGCGCACTGAGTTCAAGCAGTCTCTTGAGCGCTTCGCCACACTCTCCGTCTTGTCTCTGGGCATGTCTGGCAAACTGAATACCGAAAGAGACCTTGCCTCGAAAGACCCAGGCCAGCGCTTCGGGGTCGTCGCTGGAGTGTTCCAATGAATCCAGGAGCAGTGAAACGTCGGCGCTCCTGCGGGTGGGGAGGAGAACGTCTTCCCAGGCGATGAGGGTGGAAGCGGTTTTCGGTGCGGGAATGGGTCGAGCCCGGCACCAGGCGACGTGGCCATCGAAGGCGGTGTCCGTGGTTGGGTGTTCCACCGAGATGGCATGCAAGGAATCGAGCAGGGACCACACCTTGAACTGTGTTGGGGGGTCTAAGAGAAGAACCCATTTGGCCAGTGGCTCAGTCTCCAGGCGTTGAGTGAGCTTTGATGCCCAGGAATGGGACAGCGTCTCTACGGATTGGCCGCCCACATGCTCACTCAGGCCGTCCACGAGAACGGTCAGGGAGACTACCCCGTTTTGATAGGAGACCCCTTGCTCGAAGGCGGACTGAAGGGCCTGGACGGTTTCGGCGAAATCCTCGGAGGTCTTCTCGGCCATGGGCGACGTCAAAGCGGCGAGCGCCTTCAGGCTCTTGTCTCCCGGATATCGAGTGCCGTGGTCCCCCACTGAAAAGTCTCCTCTGTCGTTGGTCCAGGATGCCTATCTCTTCTTTCTCGCCTTGTCTCGATCATCGACCAGACGTTTGGACATTCGGGCCACTGCCGAGGGTATCTCCCGGCTTCGTGCGAGCCTCTTCAAGTCTTTGTCTGTGAGCGACTTCAGAATCGATATCGCCTTGTGCAGAGGGGTCCTGGGGTTGGATACGAGGCCCATCTTGATGTGGTAGTTCTTAGTCCATTCCCGGTTGTTGCAGATGATCCGGATGACCTCTTCGTTGGCACCACGATTGCGGGCGGCGTCTGCCGCTTCTCGGTCGGTGAAACCAGGATTTCGGCACACCGCTGCGGCTACAAGGCGACTCGTGTCGGCGATGAGGTATCCCCGTGCCGTCTTGTTCCCCATGAGGGCGAGACGCAGGCGCTGAGGGATGGTCATCAGGCGGAGTTTGTCCACCAGGGAGCCACCGTGACTGCTCTCCTCGTCCTCCTCTTCCCCGGCCTCTTTGTCGGCCTCTCGACGGCTTGAATCCAGAGGGTTCGCTGCTCGGGTCAGAGGATCCTCCTCTTCGGGTTCGAGAAGCCGGGAAACCAATTCCTCCTCTTCTTCTACTCCCATAAGTGCCTGGAGGGGCTCCTCGGATTCCGGCTCCCCCTCCATCCGTTCGTCGGGAACCTCTTGCCCCTTTGCTCGAAGCTCGGCACGATGCTTTGCTTCCTCTTCGCCCAGGATTCCCGCCGAGATTTCGTCATACCCCTTCATGTCGTGGATGGGGAGTCGCTCACGCACGGCGAACTCCATCAGCCTGGAGGCCGAAGCCATGTCCGTCCTACGATTGTAGTAGATGGCTTCCACCAAGGGGGGGTGACCCGCAATGCGAGCCTGGTTTTGAACCAGCATGGCCAGGGTCGCCTGGGGACCGTTCTCTGCGATGAATTCCAGGGTGGCGTTGTCTGTGGAGCGGTTGAGCACGGCGAGGTTCAGGACGTTCGTGTCTCGATCGAAGGCGAGGACGACGTTGTGAATGATCCCGGGGTGGGTTTCCTTGTCCTTTAAGGCCTGCTCCACGATTCCAATGGGAAGACCCTGGAGGGACTTCTTGGCGGTCTTCTGGACGGACTCCTCCTCGTCCTGGCACAGGTAGGCCAGCGTATTGAGAAGTTGCTCCGGAGGCATGGGGAGCATCGCCCGAGCGACCATCATTCGTCGCTTCGGATCGCTCCCAGGGGCCAACACCGGCCTGAGTTGACTTGGAAGCAGTTCCAGGGGATAGGATGGGGTATCGCTGCTCATGTTCGACCTCGACGTTTGTTGCACCCCAACGATCCTAGAGGGAATCACTCCACAAAGCAACGCCGGAAGGTGCCCGTGCAAGCGACTTTCCCTTTGTCCGACTCTACTTGTAGAGAATGAGCATGGCGTAGATGATGAGGCCCACGAGGGTCAAGCCGATGGCCAGCATAGAAAGACCGAAGATGCGTGCGCCCAGCAGCAGGTTGGGGCTGGGAGGGGGAACGAAGAGACTCTCGAGAGTGCCCGAGGCGACTGCTTCTTCGTACTCCCTGGGGCGCTCTTCCTTGAACTCGGAGAGGGGGATGCAGCCCGTGAAGATCACCGGGTCCATGGGGAAGCGCTCCGGCCGGAAGTGCGTGTTGAAGAAGTGGATGGTGAAGATGAAGCCGGCCGCCAGCAGCGCTTCGTCGCTGTGGATGATGGTGGCGACATTGATGGCCCAACCCGGCAGGAACAGGGTGAAGAACTCCGGGAACCAGAGCATGAGCCCGGACATGCCGATGATGGCAACGCCCCAGAAGACTGCCAGGTAGTCAAACTTCTCCCAGTAGGTGAACCGGCCGTAGTGGGGGCGCGGTCCCCGTCCCACGAACCACTTTATGGTCTGGTAGAACTCCTTGGCGTCCCGACGGTTGGGGAGGGTTCCCTCGCCATCGAAGATCAGCTTGAACCAGGTGACTCCGCGGCGTCGCCGGGTGGCGGCCAGGTGATAGATGTGCATACCAAAGTAGATGAAGGTGAGGAACGCACCGAACCGGTGGATCGCGCCCGCGACTTCAAAGCCACCCAGGAAGCCGGAGAGGGTCTGGGCCCAGGATGCGTAAGAGAATTTGAGCATCATCCCGGTAATCGCCAGCAGGAAGAAGCTGACGATGACAAAGAGGTGGGTCACCCGGTGATAGGTCCTGAAGCGCCGGACGTAGGGCTCGTTGGGGTCGTGGGGCCGGGCCTTCTTCTTGAGCATCTCCCGGATGGAGCGGGGCAGCCAGAGCAGGGTGTGGAGCGAGAAGAAGGCCAGGGTGCTCACCAGGAGGATGGTCATAAACCAGAAGGAGTAGTAGAGCATCGGGTACTTGGTGGGATCCTTGTGCGTGGCGTGAGTGAGGTAGCCGGCGAATTGCCGGTGCGAGCCTTCGTGGCACGCCTCGCAGGTCTCGACAATGTTCTGCCGGGAGAGCGTGGATTCGGGGTTGTCCGGGGGCAGGATGAGGTGGGCCGAGTGGCAATCAGAGCACTTGGCCGTCTTCTGATCTCCCAGCAGCGAGACCTTTCCGTGATACGTGTCAAAGTAGGCCTCGGTGAGCGCAGCGTGACACTCACCGCACCGGTTGAGGATTACAGAGCGGAAGTCCGCTGTGTCCACCCGGCCGATGCGGTGGCTGGAGTGGCAGTCTGCGCAGGAAGGCAGCAACTTGTCGGTCTTGTTGGTCTTGTGGCTGTGGACCGAGCGCTCAAAGGTCTCAAGGATTCCCTCGTGGCATTTCGCACAGGTTTTGCCGATGTTCTCGTGGTTCACTGAGGAGGTGGGGTCGCTCTTGGGCAAGGGCTTGTGTGCGGTGTGGCAGTCGGTGCAGACCGCAGTGACCACCAGCCCGCTCTCCAGGAGCCCCTTGCCGTGGATGGACATGCCGTAGTTGGCCATGATGTTGTGCTGATCACCCTCGTAGATGGCGGCTGCCTGCTCCCCCTCGCGGTGACATCTTGCGCAAAGATACGGGATGTTTCGCACGTTGATGGGCGACTCGCGATCGGACCGCAGCTTGATGTCGTGGGTGCCGTGGCAGAAACGGCAGT
>CALFHQ010000384.1 GCA_937876385.1 uncultured Pseudomonadota bacterium | reverse complement strand
GCATCGGCAGTTGAATCTGGAACTCAGTGAACTTTCCAGGCTCCGATTCAACTGCGAGAGTTCCCCCCTGTTCTCGGACAATGCCTAGAGTAACCGAGAGTCCCAGCCCCGTCGATTTGTCTCGCGGTTTTGTGGTGAAAAATGGGTCAAAGATTTGCTGACGGATGGCTTCAGGGATTCCCTCTCCCAGGTCTTTGACCGTGAGCACGACTTGCTCCTGTCGCTCGTCAACTCGGGCGGAAATAAAGATTCGCTTGTCGGGATCTCGGGCAGGATATTTTGCATTGAGTGTGTCTCGAGCATTGGTGAGGAGGTTCATCAGCGCCTGCTGGAGTTTGCGAGGTTTGCAGCGTACGGAGGGCAAATCCTCTGGGAGAGTCACGGTGGTTTGAATGCTCTCTTTGCGGAAGATGGCCTGAATGAGAGTCAGGGTGTCCTCAACCACCGTGTTCAGATTCACCGCGTGTTCATTCTCTTCACCCTCTCGAGAGAAGGCGAGGAGGTTGCTCACGATTCTCCCGACCCGTTTGCTCTCTTCCATGATTATGTCGAGGTACTCCACGGCCTTCTCGTCCTCATGGGAACGGCGCTTGAGAAGCTCGGCAAAAGCCAGGATACCTGTGAGAGGGTTGTTGATCTCGTGGGCAACCCCTCGAGCCAGGGTCCCGATGGATTCCAGCCTCTGCTGCTGACTCAACTGGAGCTCCATGCGTTGATTTTTCTCCCGCTCAAGTACCTCTGCACTCATGTCTCGAACAACCATGGCTGCCAGAGGTTCACTATGGTCAGCGGTTTCCACGTAGAAGGCGTGGCATTGGACAGGAATGGCTTTTCCGGTAGTCATGTGGTTGATGGTCAGTTCGAAGCGCAAGGACTTTTGCTTGCGAAGCTCGGGTCGAATCTCACTTTCGAATCGCTCCAACTCATCTGGAGACAGAGGTGTGGAAAAGCTGAACTCCTTCATGCTGCCGGCCGAGAGTCCCAAGAGGTTGCGTCCCGCCTGGTTAATGTAAACGAGCTGGCCATCCAACTGAGTCAGGGCAATGAGATCTGTGTGGTGCTCGATGATGGCGATGAGTCGGCTTCGCTCGGCTTCGTTTCGGACCTGTTGGGTGATGTCTGTGTGGGCCCCCGCCAGCCGAAGGGCCTTTCCTGATCGGTCTCGCAAGCAGGAAGCTCGAGATTGAATGGTCCGATAAGACCCATCCTTGTGTCGAAGTCGGTGGTTGAAGGAGTACTGAGTCCGATCGCTCGCCAGGAATTCATCGACAAGCGTGGTGATTTCTTCACGGTCGTCTGGATGAATAAGGTTCACCCAGGATTCGAACCGGTCTTCGATCTCACGTTGCTGGTAACCCAGCATGCTCTTCCAGCGTGGGGAGAAGAAGACTCGGCCTTCGGCGACCCACCAGTCCCAGATGCCGTCGTTGGTGGTCTCAGCCACCAGGGCGTACCTTGTCTCGCTCTCGAGGAGGGCTTGTTCCGTCTCTACGCGACTGGAGACGTCTTCATACAGGGCGACGACATCCCCCGACGGAAGGGGGAATACGCTGTTTTCAAACCAGCTAGTCCGCTGGTCGTCGGAGTAGCATCCGGCTGGATGGTGGGCGCGTTCTTTGGTGGCATAGACCTTCTTGAGAATGTCCAGCAGTCCGAATCGGGCGATTCCGGGGAAGGCTTGAGTGACCGGCTTTCCGATGACGGCCGATCTTGTCACCCCCGTCATCCGGCATCCTGCTGCGTTGAGATCTTTGAGGATGAAGTTTGCTCCGTCGTCCATCGCTTCGTAGAGGGCAGCGCCGCTGGTCATGTTGTCGAAGAGTTGATGGAATACGGACTGGCTGGCTTCCAGGTGCTCTGCGGTGTCCACCTGCTCGGTGACATCCTTGATGTACAGTACGACATGGTCTTCATCCACTCCAGCCGCAGACACATCGAGGCAGACAGAGCCATCCATAGGAACTCGGCATTGGACGGTCTGTGTCTCCCCTGCGGGGGTTTGCAGCAAGTTAAGGAAGGGACCTGCCTCTTGGAGTTTCAGCAGATTGCCGATGTCCTTGCCTGGGAGAGTCGCCGCTGCGACTCCGATGAACTCAGGAAATTGCTCGTTCATCTCAAGAATACGACCGTCACGTCCCACGAGCACCACTGAATCGGGAGCCAGGCGTATCGCCATCCGGCACCAAGTGGAGGCGTTGCGAAGACCGACTTCCCCGACGTGTGGTTCCATAATTGGCGCTCCTCAAGGGAACAACAGGGCAGGCCCAGAGCAGCTCCACGAAGGGACGTGTGCTGTGTGATTGTGCCAGGATGTTCCGGTTCCGCTGAATCTCACTCAGAGTAGCCCGAAGGGGTACCAAGGTCAACAGATTGACATGTTGGCATTGGGCGAAGTAGGCTCAACCGATTGGAAGCGCCAAAGAGTACTGCAAAGGACGAGGAGGAGGAAGCCATGCGAAGGTCATCGATGTTGGTTTGGGCTGTCTGTTTTCTGGTTGCCGGAGGGCTGGGCGGTTGCAAGCTGAAGAAGGACGTGAGCGGCGCCGGCGGGGAAGGGAAGAAGGCCTCTGCACCGGTGAGTGGCCAGGCTACAGAGGAGAAGGCGAAGGAGTCTCCAGAACCCCTCGGTGGGGAGGAAGAGAAAGTCTTCCGTTCCTTCTTGTTGGATTCCAGCGCGTTGGCGCACCTCCCGACGGATCTTGCCCTCGTAATTGCCGTTTCGAGTCCCATGGGCTTGTTGGAGAAGGCTGGATTTTCGGCGCTCACTCACAAGTTCGCAGACCTTTACGAGAAGGGTGTCGCAGAGGTCGCTCGAACCACCGGGCACAATCTGCTGTCGCCGGAGGGTCTCTCCAAAGTCGGGCTGGATCTTCAAGAACCTGCGGGGTTCGCCATTTTGAGCATTGAGCGAGAGTCCTTCGTCTGGTTTGGAATGATGAAAGATCCCGATGCAGCCAAGACGGCCTTGTACGATATCAGCGGCCGAATGGGCGTCGCTCTTTCGCCTCGAAAGGCGGGGGATTGTTTGATCGTTGCGGAAGCTGGGAACGACGATACCGGGTTCCTGTTGTGTGGAAAGGTTCTCTACTTTGTCTTTGTGGATCATGTCGAAGCGATGCCTCACACAGGAGAGTTGATTCGTCTAAGCAGTGTCACGCCGGAATCGTCTCTGGCAACTGAGCCTGTTTTTGCAAAGGCGATGTCTCGACTCACCGGGGGAGATGACGCAGCCTTGTTCGTGTCGGTTCAGTCCCTCCTGAAGTCAGCTTTAGCAGAACAACAGCGGTCTCTTGAGCGCTACACCTTGTCGGAATTGGAGCGGTTGGACAGGGTGTTGGCGGAGGCCGTGGAATCCCACGCCTCTGCTGAGGAAACGTCCTCCATCCGTGAGCGCTTGGACGACCAGAAGAGGTTTGCAAGACAGCGACGGGCGGAGATGAAACGTGATCGTGCCATTTCGGAATTGGCGGTGGGGAAAGTGGGCTCTGTCGCTGTGGGAGCAGATATTGGCGATGAGGGCGCAGTGGCCTGTGGGGTCGTGACCTTCGAACATGATCCTGTGTGGAAAGGGGTGTTGGAAAGGGGAGAGATGAGTCATTGGTGGAAGGCGTTGGACCAGCGTCCCTTGTGGATGATGGATGGCAAGGTCTCTGTGGCCAAGGCGTTCTCCTTGGTTAAGTTGATCGTCGAGGCATCCGGGGAGGATTGGGGGAGTCTGACCTCTGTGACCGCCGGAATTCTCGGAGTGCCCCTTGCATTGGAGACGCTGAGTTCCCTCGAAGGGACCGTCGGGTGGGCGATGACCTTCGAATTGCCGGCGGATGATTCTCGAAATGCTTCCAACGAGACCCTTGGTGGAGCGGTGGTGTTGAAGCTGTCAGATTCAAAGAAGGCAGTGGAGACGGTGACGAAGTTGCTCTCCACCCCTCTTCTTTCCGGAATGGTTACGGGAGGTTCCAAGGAAGGCTGGGAAATTGCGGTTCCTGATTGGCGAACGGTCTTCGTGGAGGTTGTTGGCGAGTGGCTGGTGTTGAGCACCGACAAAGGGTTTGCCGGGCGACTGGCTTGAGGGGAAGCGGGGGCGTGGTGGAAGGATCGGGGGGAATCGGCGTTGGGGAAGGGGTTCCTCGAGGGGGAAGTGGGTGCCCGGTGCTTGTTTGATTTTGGGGCCACGAGCCTGCTGATGTTGTCGTCTCGACAGGATTTCTCTTATCTCACCGAG
>CALFHQ010000383.1 GCA_937876385.1 uncultured Pseudomonadota bacterium | reverse complement strand
ATCGTGCCAGCCTCAGCGCCCCCGAGATGACGTACACGACCACGCTGGCGTAGGCCATCAACGCCGAGGGGAATGCACTTAATGGGGAGCCTTCCTGGGTCATGAGTGCGCCGGCGAGGATCCCGGGAGCCACACAGAAGGTCACAAAATCAGAGAAGGAATCAAGCTGCATGCCGATGGCGCTGCCGGCGTCGAGGAGTCTGGCCAGGCTCCCATCCAGTTTGTCCAACAGGACGCACAACAGGAGGATCCAGGCAGCATCGACGTAGTGCCCCTTGAGGGTGAGGAAGATGGCCACAAGACCGATGGTCAGACCGATGCTGGTGACCCCATTGGGAATGATGTAGCGATAATCTCGAACGGTGAGGTTCTTCAATAGTCCATCGTTGGCTTGGGCACTTTAGAAAGTGAAATAGGTCTCTTCGCCCGCCACCTGATTGAGGATGTCGAGCAACGCTTCGAATCTCAGTTCGTCGCCGTACTTCTTCACATCGGCCATTCCCTGAACCATGGTTCCCAGGAGAATTGCGAAGTTCTTCAGTTCCATTTCCTTGTCTGCAATCACCCGGTCTCGAATCGGCTCGATCTTCGAGGAGATGTCGATGATAAAGAGGTCTTCCACTTTGACTTCCTTCTCAACGTCCTGCTCGATGAAGCGAACTTTCTGGGTCTTGTAGGGGTGGTTTATCTGCTGCTGCTTGTCGCTCTTGATGAGAAGGTCCTTCTCATTAAACTTCTCGATCTTCAGCTTGCACTCGGAGGGACGGCCGTTTTCGTCCAGGCAATCGTAGGGGACTTCAAAGGCGACGGCTTCGTAGACGTCCTGGAATTCCGGTTCCACTCTGGGAATCTGCGGGCCGATCTTCTCGACGAAGTAGGCAGCGATGGCGTCCTTGTCCTTGTCGGTCTCCGGCTTCCCGGCAAAGAGGAAGAACTGCGTGGCGCCGACATCCAGGGAGTTGGGAGTGAAGGTGAAGGTCTCGAGCATCTGGGCCGAGTACTGCAAGGCATCCACGCTCCAACGAAGGCGGTTGCCCTTCACAGCGAAGTTCAGAACCTCCGACCCCAACTCAGTGGCATAGAGCTGGCCAGACAGGATCTCGCTGGCATCGTAGGAGTCTACGTTGTGCAGGTAATCCGAGCACAACTTCATAAGAACCTTCAGATCTTCATCCTTGAACTTTTCAAAGTCGAATTCCGGGGGAAGGCGGCCTTCGCCCAGCGCTTCCAACCACATCTGGTACTTGCCGAAGTTCTCCTCTGCGAAGGCATCGGTATCTGCAATAAAGGTCTCGGTGATCTCTTTGCGTGAAGGAAGGGAGGTACCCTGGGCGTTTTGGAACTCCTCCTGGACAAACCCCTGAATCTTCTGGGCCTGCGCGACACGTTCGTTGTGGAAGATGCGTTTGGACATGCTACTGCCGTACTGGAATCCCAGCCACAGCAGGATGACGCCGGCCAAAAGAAGAATCACTCCCGTGAGAATTCGGCGCCCGAGGGGCTTTGCCGCTCGCTCGACCTGCTCATCGATCTCGGCCAACTCTTTGTCGGAGAATTCCTTCCCTTCCAACTCTGGCTTTTTCGAACTCAGGGAGAAAGAGAACTCGTCCACCACAGCATCGGACTTTTTCTGCTCCGAGGAGGCGCTGGCCGTGGGAGCACCAGGCTTTGCTGCCGGGGACTTGTTGAGTCCCAGACGAGCTTTGAGATCCTCGATATCCTTCCCACCTTTACCGGCGCCGGGGCGTCCTTTGTCATCAGCAGTCACTTCACATCCCTCCTGAAGATGGCCGTCTTGACTCGCCGGAAAGAGTATCACGTCACACCTTGGTGTCAAGACAATCCAGAGAGGACCAATCCCTCGCAGTACGGGGAGTTACGACAATCGATGGCGGTTGGAAAGAGGGGAAATCAGCGGGTCATGTACCGGTCGAATTGCTCTCGAGTCGCGTTCACCGAGAGGCCGTACTCGGGATTGGCCATGTCATCTCGAATGGACTGGAGGAGAATGCGGGTCACCGCACCGGGTTCACCTGCACCGACGGGGATCCCTTCCACCGCCACGATGGGCATCAATCCACAGCCCGTACCGGTCAAGAAGACTTCCTTCTCTGGACCGACAAAGTCCAGGGGGAGGAGGTCAGGCACTTCGTGCAGGGTGTAGCCGTTGGCTCGGGCGTTGTGGATGATCTGGTTGCGGGTGATTCCCACCAGGCAGTACTCCTTGACCGGGGTGAAGATGTGCACCCGGGAGGGGTCAGCTTCCCAACCGTCTTCCTTGCGAATGAGGAAGATGTTGTCGGCAGTGGCCTCGGCGACGAACCCTTGAAGGGTGAGCATCATCGTCTCCAAAGTGCCCCTCTCCCGAGTTTCCATGAGTCCGCTGATGTTGTTGAGGTAGTTGTTGCTCTTGACGTTGGGGTCCACGAACTCTCGACCGGCCCGACGGACATGGCGGGCAACCGACAGCTCAATCCCCTTTTCGTAAGCTTCGGGCGGGTAAAGCTGGATGGTAGAGACGATACAGTAGACAGTTGGCGCCAGGCATTTGGCGGGGTTGATTCCGAGGTTTCCAAACCCTCGGGTCATCACCGGACGCAAATAGCCTCGCTCACCGGGAGCAAACCCAACTGCCTGAACGGTCTTCAAGATCCAGTACGCCAGATCCATCTTGGTGTAAGGAACCTCGATGCCCAACTTCGAGGCAGACTCCCACCAACGGTCGATATGTTCTTTGTACAGGAAGATCTGGTCGTTGTTGACGAGGACTCCTTCGAAGCACGCATCGCCATAGAGGCCACCGTGGTCAAGGGGGCTTAGAGCCGCTTCGTTCATTCGAAAGACCCCGTGACGCCTCTCAACGACCTCTCGAGTGGACGCCACCTCGTAGCGTCCTTCTTCTCCCAGGATCGCCGGGGTCAACCCTTCTACCCAGGGCATACTCAAAAAGACCCTCGACTTCTCCGCCAACGACTTCAACTCTCGAATGACACCGTCTTGCATGCTCGCTCCTCCTGGACCAGCCAACTCCCGCACAATCAAGCCACCGCATCATACCGGGGGGTTCCAAACAGGGTCAAGGAATTCTTCCCGCTCAGATTCACCCGCTGTCAAACGCCTTGATTTTCCCGGTTGGGGCTGCTTAACTTCGACCTAGGAAACAGACAACCGGTCATACCATAGAGCAACAGCCGGAGCCGAGCCCCCAGGAAGCGAGGACGAACCATGCCCACCATGAGCCATCGAGAGTACTACCAGATGAAGCATGCCAACCGCAGCCTGCCCTTCCTGGTGAATCGGAAGCTGATGATTCACAAGCAACTCGAAAAGGCCGCTCGGACCTACGCTGTGTACACAGACCTTCACGGCTCCTACGAGAAGTTCATCCAGTGGGTCAAAAATGGCATGGGGTACTACCGAATCGCCATCTCCGAAATCCTGGGAAACGACTACGGAGAGGAAATCACCGCCCTCTACGAGCGCCTCCTCCTCATCGTCAACCGACACCGTGTTGGAGAGATTGAAAAGTACGTTCGAGGGGAGAATCCTCACTTCTCCCACCAGAATTACTTCTTCGAACCGGTGCCCATGAAGTTCAACCATACTTTGGAACTGCTGGAAGCCCACCACCTGACCCCGAAACGAGTCCTCAAGGATCTCCTGCATCTTCTCCGAATGATCACCCGAGGGGACGAACACCTCATCTTCAAGGCCATCCCGGACAGCTTCCAGGAGAACGTTCTGAAGCTCTACTTCAAGAAGGACACCCGCTCCTACGAGTCCCTCCTCGAGGGGATCGCCGGCAATCGGAAGTTGTACAGCATCTTCGCCTCGTACATGGTGAAGCTCATCATCGTGAACATGCTTGAGAAGCATGTGAACCTGGGAGACTCCTTCGACCGAGGAGACGGCGCCGACCGCCTGATTCGCTTCTTTCGAGGCTATTTCGACGCCGAAGTGAACTCCCCTCCCCTCCACTACATCTGGGGAAACCACGACATCCTTTGGATGGGCGCTTCCATTGGAAATCCGATCTTGTGCGCCACCGCCTTGAGAATCTCCATGCGCTACAACAACCTGGAGTTTCTCGACCGATACGGCTTCAACCTGGAGGGGCTGCGTGATTTCGCCAGAAAGACGTACAAGTTGCCCCCCACCGGGGCCTACACCAAGATCAAGAAGGACGGAGTCTGGTCGCAGGACGACGCAACCAAGATGACCAAGACCCTGCTGATTCTCGAAGTCAAGTTGACCCTCCAGCACCTTCGAAAGGCCATCAAAATCCAGGGCGAAATCGACTATGCCGACGAAGAGAGGCGGTTCACCCGTTTGCTGGAGCTTATCCCAACGGGGGTCGAGGAGACCCCGGAGAGCTTCGAAGCCGCAATGCAGAAGCACCCTCTCTATTCAGACGTCTACTTTCCCACGGTAAATCCAGATGCTCCAGAAGAGCTGACCCCGGAAGAGCAGACGCTTATGGACGACATCGTCCGCCAATTCACAACCCTTCCGAAGTTCCAGGACGACATTCGATGGATGTTCTGGAAGGGAGAGATGTACCGAGTCGTCGACAACGCCCTGTACTACCACGCGGCCCTTCCAGCGACAGAGAACATGGAACTGTCCGAAATAAAGGGGATGAGGGGGAAGGCATTGCTTGACTGGATCCAGCGAGACTTGAAGCGAATCAAAGACAAGTGGATGAACGACGAAGACCCCACCCTGCGAGAAAAAATGCTCCTGTGGTACCTGTGGACCGGTGAAGAGTCCCCCTTCTTTTGCAAGAGCAAGATGGCCACCCTGGAACGAGCCATTTTCAACAAGGAAGAGGCCGACAAAGATCCACTGACGACCTGGCGGGAGGAAAAGAACCTGTACTACAAGTTCATTCGGGACGACCGCTTTCTCAACCAGATTCTAAACGAGTTCCACGCCGAGAGGCTGGTCATGGGGCACACCCCGGTGGCCAACCCGGAACAGTCCATGCTCAGCCAGGATATTCGTGCATTCATCATCGACGGAGGCGCCTCAAGCGCGTACGGGGACAAGGGGGCGGTGCTCATAAAGACCCCCGAATACACTTACCTTACCTTCCATCCCAGCCTCGACGACCTGATGCAGGCAGAGGATGAAGACCGTCTCCCGTCCGTGCAGGTTCAGCCCCTTGAGGAGCGGTCTGTGGACCGCTTGGTGGACATGGAAAAAGGATATTTTCTACAGGAGGAATTGGCAGCCATCGATGAACTTCTGTCGGCCAAGTTGGATCTGGCCTACCGCAACTACTTCTTCTAAACAGGGTCATCTTGACCAGCGATCATCCCCGTAGGCTGCGTCAGTCGGCTGATGGCTTGCTCGAAGTACCAGATGTACGCCTCCGCGCCATCTGCACCGACTTCCTTGCTTCCGGGGCGCTCACTGCCCAACCTGACCCTGTTTGATTGTG
>CALFHQ010000382.1 GCA_937876385.1 uncultured Pseudomonadota bacterium | reverse complement strand
GGCGGGTGCGGACCGTTATCTGTTGCGCTTCGAGACATCCAATTCGGCTCTCTACGACAAGATTCATCCTCCCAAGGCCGGTTATTCCTGGAGTCGGTTTGACATTCTGCGTCATTTGCGGAAGACTGGCTACGAAGTGGGGAGCGGAGTGCTCCTGGGAATCCCCGGTCAGTCCTACGAATCCTTGACCGATGACCTCTTGCTGTTCTCTAGCTTGAAGCTGGATATGGTTGGTGTGGGGCCGTACATCCCGCACCCGGATACCCCACTTGCCAAGGATTTTGACGCGATGCTGCTTCCTCACGGAAAGCAAGTACCCAACACCACGGCCATGGCTTACAAGACGGTGGCGTTGACTCGCATCCTGTGCCCAGACACCAACATCCCGGTTACCACCGCCGTGGCGACCCTGGATGGCGCCGGCGGACGGGTTGCTGGGCTGGAGCGAGGGGGCAACGTGATCATGCCCAACATGACCCCACTGAAGTATCGCAAACTCTACGAGATTTACCCTTCCAAAGCATCCAGTGGAGAAACCGCTGACGAGACCTACCACCTCATCGTGGCAGGAATCGAGGCGACTGGGCGGCGGGTTGGGCGTGGTCGAGGGGATGCCCCCTCTATGGGTGACTTGAAGAACTGAGGAAGGACTTACGAGGTTTGCTGAGATGTGTGCACTACCGAAGAAAGCACTGAGCGAAGGGGCGGCGGATTTCATTGTGGATGATGAACTGGAAGCGTTGCTGAAACGCCCGAATCCAGCCCCCGAGATAATCGAGCAGATACTCCAGAAGAGCCTCAACAAACAAGCTCTCACCGTGGCCGAGACGGCGGTTCTTCTCAACGCCGAAGATCCCGCCACCATCGAACGCATCTTCGATGCTGCCAGAGAACTGAAGCAGCGGGTGTACGGGAACCGAATCGTACTCTTTGCGCCCCTCTACATCGGCAACGATTGCGTCAACGATTGCCTCTACTGCGCCTTTCGACGCTCCAACAAAGAGGCCGTGCGGCGAACCCTCGACGCCGACGAAGTGCAAGCCCAGGTGAAGGCGCTGGAAGACACCGGACACAAACGACTGATCCTGGTGTATGGCGAACACCCGCGGTACGACGCCGATTTCATCTCTAAAACCGTGCGCCAGGTCTACGAAGTGCACTCAGGACACGGGGAAATCCGACGAGTGAACATCAACGCTGCCCCCCTGGACATCGAAGGGTACAAGAAGGTCAAAGCAGCGGGGATCGGAACCTACCAGATCTTCATGGAAACCTACCACCACGAGACCTATCGAAAGGTCCACCCGGAGCACACTCGCAAGGGGGACTATCTCTATCGCTTGGATGGCCTCGACCGCGCCATGCAGGGTGGATGCGACGACGTCGGAATTGGAGCCCTCTTCGGGCTGTACGATTGGAAATTCGAAGTCCTCGGACTG
>CALFHQ010000381.1 GCA_937876385.1 uncultured Pseudomonadota bacterium | reverse complement strand
CACAACCAACCCCCAGGCAACAGCGCGCCCGTGGGATACGTTGAAATCATGGGTAGCTTCCACCACGTGACCAAAGGTGTGCCCCAGATTGAGCATCATTCGGTCTCCGTAGACTTCCCTAGGATCCAAAGCCACCACGGAACCCTTCACCGCAACGCAACGTTTAACCAGCGTTGCCAGGGAATCCAACTCCAGGCCAGCTCGCCAGGCGGAGATCAACTCCGCCACGGACTGTTCAGTCCCCACAATCAGCTCGGTCTTCAACGCCTCCACCGCACCATCCACGCCACCCAGTTCTCGAATTTCTCCTAAGACCACGGGCAACGGGATCATCACCCCCTGGGGGTCAAAAAAAGCCCCGGGGATGTTCTTGGCTCGAGACAGATTGGCAGCGGTCTTCCCACCAACGGATGCATCCACAGCCGCCAGCAACGTGGTCGCAACGGCCACAAAAGGGATCCCCCGCATGAAAATGGCCGCGGCGAAACCGGCGGTATCGAGGGTGCTTCCACCCCCAACCGCCACAATTCCACTACTGCGGGTGGCCCCACGCTCCAGGAGCGTCTCCAGGAGCCCTTCCATCCGTCCGAAGTCCTTCGAGGCTTCCCCGGCAGGCAGCACCATCAATCTGGACGGATCCTCGATGAGGTCGGCCAGCGCTTCGCCGTGGCGAGCATGGACGCCCGCATCGACCAACCAGAATCGGTCTCGATGCCCCAATGTCTCATCCAAAAAGCGAGGCAAACCCGACCACCCGGTCCCGACGGAGTCGATGCGAACCGGAACGGTCGCTCGGGGGGTATCCACGACCCCCTCCTCCACCCCGTCGATGGAAGCAAATGAGGGAGGATAGCGATGCCAGCGATATCCATCGGGACGGTACCGAAGAAGCTCCTCTCGAACAGCCACGGCGACCTCCCAGGGAGATCGACCTTCTGTGGAAACCGACATCAGACTCCGCTGGTAAAACCGCCGACGTCGGCTCAGCAACCGTGCCATCGACCCTTCCAGGTCATGCTCCTCCAACAGAGGATGATTCAAAGCCGTGCCCAGGCGACTTGCGGCCACGGAAGCCGGGGTATTGAGATAGACTACAATTCCCCGCTTCATGGCCAGAGACAAGGTCTCTTCGTGAGTCAACGTGCCTCCCCCTGCTGAAATCACCAGGGGGTCATAGCCCACGTTTTCAAGCAGGAGGTTCCGCTCTTTTCGTCGA
>CALFHQ010000380.1 GCA_937876385.1 uncultured Pseudomonadota bacterium | reverse complement strand
CGGCTCGTCGGGGAGCGGCTACGGGGGCGGTATCGGAGTCGCCAAAGGCAAGGGAATGCTCAAATACAAAGAGAGCGCCAAACAATCCGCCAAGGCGTCGCCGTCCAAAAAGAAAGTCCAATACGAATTCAGCGACATGCAAATCGAAGGGGAACTGCTGAAACCAGAAGCAGAAGCTGTCGACGACGGTGAACCCGCCCCGGATGCAGCACGTCTAACACGCTCAAACGCTCCCGGGAACAGCCAGGAGGCACCCCGAATCACCATCCGGACCAACTTCACAGACACGGCACTGTGGGAACCTGAAATCACCACCAAAGGGGGCAAGTCCTCCTTGAGAATTCGATTCCCGGACGCCATCACCAATCAGACTTTGACTTTGGTTGCCTCGGACAAGAAGGGGGGAGTCACCCTCGTACGAAAAGACGTGGAAGTGCGGGCGGACCTCTTCGTCCAGGCCAACTGGCCAGCCACTCTCCGGGTCAACGATGAACTCAGCATCCCTGTTGTGGCCCGAAACTACACCAAAGAGGGCATGTCCATGACACTGGACCTGCAGGGAGAAGGAGTTGAGATCGATGCCCCCGATACCGTCACCTTTGACGTGGAGCCAGGGGGCGGCGCCGTGGCGTTCTTCACGGTGAGGCCCACCGTCGTCGGAACTCTCACGACGCAGGTCTCGGTTAAGGCCCCAGGCTTTGGGGACATTGAGATCCGCCGAATCCATGTGAAACCCACCGGGAGCGCAACCACCTCGTCGCTAAAGGGGTCGGCCAGCCAGGGGAACCCCTTCCAGGAGAGGATCGAGTTCTCGAGCAAAGCTCAGAAGAATGCGGCCACACTTCAGATCCTTCTTCCTGGCGTTGTTCCGGCTTTCCAGGCCTGGGAGTCCGTTCAGGACTACCCGCTGTGGTGGATCGGAGTCTTCGGCGTATCGGGACAAGCCCTCATGGACACCGCGATGTTTGAGTGGACCGCGACCTTCCAACCCACCGACGAACGCCTGAACGCCCTTCGACAACGACTGGCCAGAGCGGCGGCCCAACTGGTTCTCGCCCAGCAGAAAAATGGGGGCTGGGGCTGGTGGTACATGGCGGATGCAAGCCACAAGGGCGGTTACGAAACCTCTCTCTACCATACAATCCAGGCCCTTCGTGCCTTAGTTGAGATCCGTGGCACCGACGTCAGGGTGGCCAACCTCCCGCTGCAACTGGCTCGTCAGTACCTGCTTGATAATCGCAACAAGGGGGGGCTGTGGAGCCCTGGAGACGCCTACTTCTGGGAAACAGTCGCCCCACAGACAGACTGGGCCTTGAGCGCCGAAGTGTTCCAACTGCTGGTAGCCACCGAACAAGCCCTGAGCATGAATCACTCCAACGAGATCCTCGAAATTCGCAAGGCTCTGAAGGGCCACGCCGCTGAGAACCCTCAAGACCCCATGTTCCTGGCCTTCTACGTCAAGGGGTTGTTGGAGTGGGATGCCCCCGGGGCCGACTCGGAAGCACGGAAAGAAGCAGATGCGCGCTTGAACGACCTCATCGAGATGAAGCGAAAGGGGTACTGGGAACCGCACTGGTACCATGCTTACGGGGGAACCATCGAACTCAACGCCGTCATTCTGGAGCTCCTGGCCAGTCGAGACCCCAACAAGTACGCCGGGATCATTCGCGAGGCAGTCACCTATCTTCTCTCCACTCGGGAGGCCATGGGCGCCTGGCACAACGAAACCGGAACTGTGAACGCAGTTCGTGCCCTGTTGCGGGCCGGAGCCGGTGCCAAACCATTTGATGCCGGTACGATCCAGGTCAGAGTAGACTCAAAGGCCGTGGCGTCTGCTAAGCTCGACCCAGCCGATCCCCTGCTTTCCACCGCCTCCCTGCGCAACTTCGACCTCACCCCCTACCTCTCATACGGAAACCACGTGGTCACAGTGAGCTTCTCGGGAGAGCAGGCCCTTCCAGTGGAAATCGTCCTTTCCACCTGGAAGGACGAAACCGCATTCCCCCATCCCACCAACACCAGAGACGAGGTCACCGTAGTTCGGTCGGGTGGACTCAAGCTGAAGCCCTACGGCATCCTTCTCACCAAATTGGACGTTACGGCACCTGAAGGACTCGAGAAGGTCCAGATTGAGGAGCCCATCCCCGCAAACACCAGCGTGGATGCGGCCTTCTTGAATAAGAAGATCTCGGACGGCTCGCTCCTCTATTGGGGGATGGAAAACGGGGTTCTCGTGATGATGGTTCATCCCGAGAATGGCAAGAGTCGCCTGTCCTACCAACTCATCGGAGACCTCGTTGGCACGTGCGCTCAACCTCCGACCACTGTGCGGGCTCCGTACCGAACCGATGTGCGAGTTGGAACCGGAACCCCTCGCCTGATAGAGGTATCCCGCTGAAACAGGGTTGAAAACCGCAAGGATCCCGACGACAATGGCCGTTCTGAAGCTTTCTTGCGGAGTTGAAACATGACCCGAGCACCCCACGTCCTCATCATCGACAACAGCGTTGACCATCAGGTCTACCGTCCCGTGGAGCATTGGACTCGACATCTCCAGGTTCCGTGGAGCACCGTGCGCCCGCTGATTGGGGACTGGAAATCGCCCCTTTGGGAGGCCACCCACGTCATCATCACCGGGAGCGAGGCTTCCATCTGCGGAAACGAGCCTTGGATTGAACAGGCGTGCGAACGGGTGCGCATTCTGGCCCAGCGAAACGTCCCCATCCTGGCAAGCTGCTTTGGTCATCAAATGGTGGCCCGGGCACTGTTTGGTCGACAGCAAGTTCGACCGACTCCCACTCCCGAATTTGGCTGGATCGACCTGAAGCTCTCCCCCCAGGCCCGCACTGACTCGGTGTTTGGGGGAT
The DNA here is from genome assembly GCA_937876385.1 of uncultured Pseudomonadota bacterium. Lineage (GTDB taxonomy): Bacteria > Myxococcota_A > UBA9042 > CAIXZC01 > CAIXZC01 > CALFHQ01. Next base: position 1,163 of record CALFHQ010000380.1, on the reverse strand, counting down.
TTGAACCGGAGCTTTCTCTCTACTCCGCCCATTTCGACGAGGTCCACCCGTTGCCGGAGGGCTGGATTCGATTGGCCTCGTCTACCAAGTGCGAGAACGCCGTCGTGCGGGTGCCCAACCGCCCCGTCTGGGGAATTCAGCACCACCCCGAAATCGGCGTCAAGGAGGGTCAGCGTCTCCTGGATGATTTCCTGGTTCGTTATCCAGCCAAGGCTCAACTCATCCAGGACAATCTCCAGAGCGCCTCACGGGATTCGCAGATTACCGGACAACTGGTTTCGAGGTTCCTGGCCGTTGTGGGCTAGTCGATTCGGCTCAAAGGAAAAGGGATCGTTTCGGCAGGAGAGAAGCTAGTACGTCAAGCAGAAGCCGTACCCATCGCAGTAGGACCCAAAGGGGCAATCATCGTCGGTGAAGCAGGTGTACACGTCGGCGCAACTTCCATCCAGGCAGATCTGCTGGTAGCCGCAGTCGGAGTCGAAGTCGCATTCCGCCAGAGGCCAGCAGTTGGCGTCGATTCCGCAGTAGAATCCACCGGGGCATTCCAGGTCGCTGGCACACCCGAGGGAGTAGCAAGCGCCGTCGGAAGCACAGTAGAAGCCGTCGTCACAATCGTAGTCGCTGGAGCAGCCGTACGGGAAACACGAGTTGTCATTGCCGCAGAAGAACCCCGCGTCGCAATCGTAGTCGTCCAAGCAGTCCACAACTCGGTAGCAGGTTCCATCCCCACCACAAGAGTACCCGATGTCGCAGTCGTAGTCGGAGAAGCAGCGTCCCACGATGGGGTAGCAAGCGCCGTCGGAGGCGCACTGGGACCCAATGGGACAACCCAATTCGAAGCAGGTAGACTGCCGGCAGAAGCCGTCGGGAGAGCAGGAGTAACCGGCCGAACACTCGTAGTCGAACTGACACGTCCCACCAAAGTGACAAGCCCGGTCCGAACCACAGTAGTACGCGTTGGAGTTGGAGCAGAAGCCGTTGGCCATGCAAAACGAGGTTTCACCGGGGCAGTCGTAGTCGCTCAGGCATGACACCATGCAGTCGGAGTCATAGGAGCAGAAACCACCGGAGAGATCCTCGTAGCAGTAGCCATCAGCAGCGCAGTAGGTGCCGTTTGGACATTCCCAATCAGAATGACATCCCTGGCTCTTGACGCAGGCACC
>CALFHQ010000379.1 GCA_937876385.1 uncultured Pseudomonadota bacterium | reverse complement strand
CTCCCCCAAGAGTTCACATCGACGGGGAGGTTTGGCACCTCGATGTCGGCTCATCACATCCTGGGGCTGGAGCCGGTCCCAAGGGTTTGGCTGTTCGCCAATTAAAGTGGTACGCGAGCTGGGTTTAGAACGTCGTGAGACAGTTCGGTCCCTATCCTCCGTGGGCGTAGGATACTTGAGGAGATCTGCCCAAGTACGAAAGGAACCGTGGTGGACGAACCTCTGGTTTACCAGTTGTCGCGCCAGCGGCATAGCTGGGTAGCTATGTTCGGAAGAGATAACCGCTGAAAGCATCTAAGCGGGAAGCCCACTCCAAGATTAGGTATCCCAGGTTTTTGACCTCTAAAGGCCCCTCGGAGACTACGAGGTAGATAGGCCGGAAGTGTACGCACAGTAATGTGTTTAGCTGACCGGTACTAATCGGCCGTGAGGCTTAATCACCCTTGCACTCCATTGTCAACACCAGAACACTTGACATAAATGACCATTCTAGAACCGATACATAACACCTTCTCAATTGTCTAATCCGGAAATCACGATTTCCGGGTGGCCATAGCGGAGGGGCCACACCCGATCCCATCTCGAACTCGGAAGTTAAGCCCTCCAGCGCCGATGGTACTGCATCCAATGGTTGTGGGAGAGTAGGTCGCCGCCCGGTCTAAACATACCAAAAGCCCAGGAGAAATCCTGGGCTTTTGGCGTTTAAGGAGCCTGCAGCACGCTGCAGGCAGCAGGCAGCACGCAGCAGCCTGCCGACTCCTCCTGCCACCTGCGCGCTGCCACCTGCCGACTCCAAGGCCCTTGCCCTGAGCCCCTTATCCCCGTATACTGCGTAACGCAGTGTGCCAATGTTGACCGTCGGAGGGTGCCATGAGAACGCGTGTTGTGGGGTTGATTAGAGGGTGGATCTGGATCGTCTTCTTCGTACTGCCCCTGGGCTGCGGAAGCACGGATACTACCGTGAGCTATGCCGATGACCCCGACGGGAAATCCGATCTCTCAGACGCTTCTGGGATGCAGGATACCGGAGGCAACGAGGGGGACACGAAGGTCAAACCCGACCAGGTGATTCCCTCCGGCACACGATACCGACTCATCCCGCTGCACAACCCCGATGCCCCCGCCGAAGTCGGCGTCGACAAAGTGGTCCAGATCCAAATCCAGGTCATGGACCTCCTTGAAAACGATATCGAGGCGTCCTACCCCGTCGCTATCACCGTAAACGAGACAACCCCACCCTGTGCTGGGGAAGAGTGCGGTGTCCTCCTCTCCAATGAAGCACTGACCAACGACCACGGTGTCGCAACCGTTGGCTTCAAGACGAACCAGGCCCAGAACTTCAAATATCGCTTCAAGGCCACCGGGCCCGAGGCAGATCCTGTCTTCGTGGAATTCTTCGTTGTGCCGGTGCCTTTGGGAGACATCAAGGTTGTCTTCTCTCCAAATGAACCCAGCGAACTGGCAGCGAACCCATCGAAAATCAACGTGCGAGTTGGAAAGGGCCACCAGTCCTGCTCCAACTTCAACCCCGTGCATCCTTGGGATGAAGTGAGCGATGAAGACCTCGTGGGTCAGAAGACCGTGTCGGGTCTTGCTTCTACCCCAATTTTTGAAGGGCTGCCCACCGACGAGGACTACTACGTCTTCGCTACAGCGACGATGGAGGTAGAGGGGCACGACCAGTTGGTGGTCTATGGGTGCGCCGATATGGTTCACCTCATTCCCCAGGATGAGGGGAAGACCCAGGTGACTTTGAATCTGAACGATGTGTACCTCGACCCGGCCGGAACCTACGATATGGTCAACCATATCGATTTCAGCGATGCCATTCCAGGTCAGGCCGGGGAGATCATCGATCTCATCGAGATGGTGTTCTACAACCCCGGGGCAGCGATCTTGACGGGGATTAAGGAGCTGGTGTCCCTCTATATTTCCCCGGCGATTACCGACCTGGCGTTCTCCCTGTTTGAAGATGCTTTGGGAAATTACATCACCAACATGATCTTCACCCAGGCGCCCCCGGAGATTCTCCAGTTCTTCGAAGCAGGGCAAGAACTGCTGCAAATCGTCAACAATCTGGAGCTCTACGGAGAGTTGAAGCTGTCCAAGGCCTCAAACATATACAACATTCAAGGGGTGGAGACCTGGTACGGCATCTCCCTCTATTGGACCTGGGGTTGTCCCGAAGAAGACGAGCCGGACTACGATCCGGAATGCGGAAAATACTCCTTTGGAACCGACGACCTGGGAGACACCGAGTTCCCGTTGGATCTTGTCGCAGGACAGTTTCACGCCCAGATCAGCGGCTTTGACCGGCTCATCATCGACCAGCATCCTCTCCAGCTCAACTACGGGAAACTCATCCTCTTCGTCTTGAACAACCTCATCCTGCAAAACCTCACTCAGTATGAAGACCTGAGCGAACTGCTGGACGCCATCGTTGACTGCGAGGACCTGGCAAACAACCTCTCTTCCAATATCTTGGATGGAATTGGGATTTCGGAGCAAGACCTGCTCAGCTACTGCGAAACAGTCGAAAACACCTTCCTTGCTCCCGTCGAATCGGCCATTGGAGGGCTGTCGTTACCCTCCACAATCACCCTCAACGGGGACTGTCGAATGCGAGACGACGATGGGGACCTGAAGGTGGACCGCTTGGTTCAGGGAGTGTGGACAGGCTACATCTCTACCATGAACGCCAATGGGGTGCCCGAGACCCTGCCCCTCCTCGGCGATTTCTCAGCCACAAAGGCAACCTACCCGGCTCCCTGACGGTTCGAAGAGCCAAATATCGTTGAAAGATCCCTCGTGTTTCGCTGTTGCCCCCCAAGCAGTCGACTGCTAGAGTGTGGGTAAGGCATGTACTGGAGGGTTTTCGATGGAATGGCGACAGCTCCTGATCTGTAGCATCTGCGCACTGGCACTGGGTTGTGGAGAGAATACAACACCGGTCATGGAGTCGTTGGATGGTACCGGAGTCCACGATTCAGTTCAGGAAGGAGACGTGGATCTCGTTGGAGACGACGGGGGACTGAAGCCGGATTTCATGGACATGACGTCGGCGGATCTGGACGGGGACAACGTCCAGGATTCTACAGACAGCGGAGAACCTTGCGATCACGGGGCGCTCGGTTGTCCCTGCGACCAAGACGACGACTGCAAAGATGGTTGGTGCATTGATGCTGCCAACGGCGAAGTCTGCTCCGCAAAGTGCCCCGAAGGCTTCTGTCCAGAGGGATGGGTCTGCGGCAACGTTGCCCTTGGGGACGATGTACTCCCCTACTGCGTCCCGGCGGACGTTTCGCTGTGTATTCCCTGTGCTCATGATAGTGATTGCTCGCAGACAGAGGACAACGCCGAGGGCGCATACTGTGTGGACATGGGAAGCGTGGGGGCATTTTGCGGGTCCTCTTGTCTGGTGGGAGGGGGGCAGAGCTGCTCGGAGGGTTACGAATGTATGGAGGTGACCACCAAAGGCGGTGCCAATAGAGCTCAGTGCGTTCCCGAGTCAGGAATCTGCAAGTGCCCCGAGTTGGCCGTGAAGTACTCCCTGGGTACGGACTGCTTCCGAACCAACCAGTGGGGAACCTGCAGCGGCGAACGGCACTGTGATGCCGATGGTCTGACCCTTTGCTCCGCCCGAGACCCTCGCCCGGAAGATTGCAACAATGAGGATGACAACTGCAACGGAGAAATCGACGAAGGGGAACTGTTCATGGAATGCGACACGCCCAGCCAGTGGGGAACTTGCGTCGGCGTCGCCATCTGCGTGAACGGTTCGTGGGACTGCCAGGCCCCGACACCCATCGATGAGATCTGTGATGGACTGGACAACAACTGCGACGGAGAGGTCGACGAGGGGTTTCCAGACACCGACCTCGACGAAATTCGAGATTGCTTGGACGAAGATGACGACAACGACTTCGTGTTGGACGAGGCGGACAACTGCCCCCTGGAAGCCAACCCGCTGCAATCAGACCTCGATGCTGATGGGATTGGCGACGCCTGTGATGACGACCAGGATGGGGA
>CALFHQ010000378.1 GCA_937876385.1 uncultured Pseudomonadota bacterium | reverse complement strand
TGGTGTGCTTTGGAGAGGAAGAGGCCCTGGTGTCGGTGCTGGTGGAGGAAGATTCCGTGGAGTCTCAGGTCACCGTGGAGTTGCGTGGCGGAGCACGACAGCACCTCGTGGATGGAAATCCGACCAACTCCCTGGAGGAAGTTGCAGAGCGCTTGCGTCTGGTCTTTTTTGGACCAGATGACCTCACCTTGGTGAAGGGCTCCCCCTCCCAGAGAAGGGACTTTCTTGACCGAGCCATCGCGGTGCACCATCCGCCGTACCAGCGTCTCTTGACTGGATACAGTCGCCTGTTGCGGGAACGCAACAACCTCCTCAAGGAGATGGGGGGGCGGCGTTCCCCCCCGATGGAGTTGATGGAATCCTTCGAAGAAGAGACGGCTCGGGTCGGTGGGGTGCTCATTGAGTACCGCCTCAAGTACCTTCGGGAGTTCATTCCGGCCGCTGCACATTTCTTCCAAGAGCACACTGGGGGGCGATTGGAGCTGGTGGTTTCGTACAGCGCCACCATTGAACTGGGAGCGGGGGAGCCGGAGCGGGAGGCATTGTCCTCGGCCCTTCTTGAGCAGCTTCGACAAAGGCGAGGCGCCGACTCGGCGGCGGGTACCACCTCCGTGGGGCCGCATTTGGACGATCTGGAGCTGTCGGTGAACGGTCGACCGGCGCGCTATTTTGCGTCGCAAGGGGAGCAGCGGCAGGTCGCCGTGTCCTTCAAGTTGGGGCAATTGTCCCTGTGGAAAGAGCGATTCGGGATTCTCCCCGTGCTACTCCTGGACGACGTCAGTTCCGAGCTTGACAGTGAACGAACTGCGCTCCTTTTTGACCTCATCACGACCTGGAATATCCAGACGATAATCTCTACAACTTCAATCCCAGATGTGCTAAGACGGGGGGACGCGAAGGGGCACCTTTTCAAGGTCGAAGACGGGGTGGTCACTCCGGTCTCGATGGTGCCCTCAGATTGAAGCAGGTGGAGGATTCTGATGGCGGCAAGCGCCTCCTCGAAAAAGCCGACAAGAAAGACCCTTGAAGCTCTTTTGAACGAAGAGCATTCGGTGGAGAAGTTCGTCATTGAAGGGGGGCACCCCATCTCCGGGACGCTGCGCCCCATGGGCAGCAAGAACGAAGCCCTTCCTGCCATTGCAGCGACCTTGCTGACGGACGAGCCGGTGATTCTTCGAAACATCCCCGAGATTCGTGATTGCCTGGTCATGATGCGGGTGTTGGAAGCCATGGGTGCGAAGGTGGACCGGCTGGAACCCAACACCTACCGCATCGACAATTCCGGGGTGGACACCTGGCGCCTGGATCCCGAGTTGTGCAGCAAGGTGCGAGCGTCCATCCTCTTTGTGGGACCCATGCTGGCTCGCACCGGGCGCGTCGAGTTGCCTCCGCCGGGGGGCGATGTCATTGGTCGACGCCGTCTTGATACCCACTTCATCGGGGTCAAGGCGTTGGGGGCAGACGTCACCGTCGGTCGGACGTTCTATCTGGAAAGCAAGGGCCTTCGTGGCGCCGACATCTTCCTGGACGAAGCCAGCGTTACGGGAACCGAGAACATTCTCATGGCCGCCGTGGCAGCAAAGGGGCACACCTGCATTCGAAATGCAGCCTGTGAACCCCATGTTCAGGGGCTGGCCCGCATGCTCATCGCCATGGGAGCCAAAATAGAGGGGATCGGAACCAACTACCTGGCAGTGGAAGGAACCGGACGCCTCTCTGGCACTGACTACACCATCGGAAGCGACTATCTCGAGGTGGGGAGCTTTATCGGTGCGGCCGCGGTGACTAGAGGAGAGCTTCGAATTCCCAATGTGAAGCGTGAGGACATGCGAAACATCCTCATGACGTATCGAAAATTGGGAATTGAAACCTACTTTGACGACGACGACGTCCTGGTAGTCCCCGGACAACGTCATTTGAAGGTGCAGTCGGAGTTGTTGGGACACATTCCAAAAATCGATGATGCGCCCTGGCCGGGGTTTCCCGCCGACCTGATGAGCATTATGCTTGTGGTAGCCACACAATCTCGGGGCACGGTATTGATCCACGAGAAGATGTTT
>CALFHQ010000377.1 GCA_937876385.1 uncultured Pseudomonadota bacterium | reverse complement strand
TTTTGTGGGTACTCGAGGTCTGGAATGGGCTGGTTCCCGTCGACAAGGACGATTCCGGGGATGAGTGGCCGGCGGGTCAACGCGTCGGCAATGGCTCGGCGCATGGCGAGGAAAGTCGCTTGGAGGATGTTCAGGCGATCGATCTCTTCGGCACTGGCTTCCCCGATGCCCCAGGTTTCCGCGTTTTCTTTGATGGCATCAAAGAGGACTTCTCGTTTGCCCTTCGAGAGGAGCTTCGAGTCGTTAATTCCGTGGATCTTGCGTTGGGGGTGGAGGACGACAGCGCCGGCGACCACGGGACCACAGAGAGCCCCGCGTCCAGCCTCATCGACTCCCATGATGGGAGAGATACCCTTGCTGAGAAGTGAGCGCTCAAATTCCCCGGGCGCTTGAGGCGTCGAGGGGAACAGTTCGCTCATTTCTTCCGGGGTCGATCGGTGCGCAGTTCCTTGAGGCGGGCAGCCTTGCCACGACGTTCTCGAAGGAAGTAAAGACGAGCACGACGTACTTTGCCGTGGCGAATGACTTCAATCTTCTCGACGCGAGGTGAGTACAGGGGGAAGATTCGTTCTACGCCGACGCCGTAAGAGATCTTGCGTACCGTAAAGGTAGAGGAGATCCCCCCGTTGTGTCGACGGATCACGACGCCCTCGAACATCTGCGGTCGAAAGCGTTCTTTGGGAGCTTTCTTGGCGGACTTGTTCTTGCCCGGGAGCTTCTTTTCCACGATTCGTACGAAAACGCGGACCGTATCGCCAGCTCGGAACTGGGGGATTTCCTGTTCCATCTGCTGTTTCGTGACGTTCCTGATGATATCCATTGTCTCCTCCTAACTCACCTGATACTGCTATCCATCTCGTTGACCACCCTTTGTTCCCCGAAGAGTCTGTCCAGCATAATGGCTGCTGCAGACCGAACGGAGAGGTGGTTGTATTCTCCGGTACCTAGAATTGGAGCGAGCTTGTAGTCCATCTTCTCGGTGAAGGAAGCCTCGAGGCCCCATCCAGTTCCGAGGATGATCAAAGCGGCTCCAGGTTTGTTGCGCAACATCTCCCTCATATCACTGTGGGAGATGGTTTGGTCTCGAAAGTTGGCACCTGTAATCACCGTAATCGGTTCTACTCCGGTGTCTTCACGAACGAGTCGAGCTGCCTCGGCGAGGTCAGCGACCACCCTGGCGGAATCCAATGCGGTTTTCCGTCTCGGGTTGTAGGTCGCTCCCACCCCGGTGGTCCAATGGTCAACGAGTTCTTCCACGAGGACTCGCTGTTGTTCCACGGGTGTCACCACAAAGTACCCTCGGGCTCCGTATGTAGCCGAGCTTCTGGCGATGTCGTGGACATCAATATTGGTCACAGCGGTGGTCACGATTCGACGATTCTTGTCGTAGACCGGGTAGTGAACCAAAGCGACATAGACGTCCATACTCACGACCTCAGCAGTTTCTGATCTGCCTTCGAGAGCTTCGACTCTTGAAGCAGGTCAGGTCGTCGGTCTCGTGTCGCTCGGAGTGCTTGCTTCCGGCGCCAGAGATCGATTTCGGCGTGGTTACCTGAGAGCAGGACATCGGGCACTCCGAGTCCACGAAACTCTCTGGGTTTGGTATAGTGGGGGTAGTCCAGGAGTCCGCTGGTGTACGAGTCGTACTCGACGGACAGGGCGTTTCCCACCATTCCAGGCAGCAACCTGGAGCAGGTCTCAAGGACCGCCAGTGCTGCCGTTTCTCCACCGTTCAACACAAAGTCTCCGATGGAGAGTTCTTCGTCCACAAAGCCCCCTTCCACGAGACGTTCATCGACCCCTTCGTACCGACCGCAGATGAAGCAGACTTCCTCCCATCCCACGATCTCGGCGGCTACCTTCTGGTTGAAGGTTCGCCCTCTCGGGGAGAGGAGCACGGTTTTTCGGATGGGCCACTTCTTTTTGACGTCATCGAGGGCTTCGGCCAGGGGTTCAATCTTCATGACCATACCGGGTCCACCTCCATAGGGTGAGTCGTCCACGGTATTGTGTCGGTCATGTGTGTAGTCGCGAAGGTTCACCCGTTCCACGTTGAGAATCCCTTTTTCCAGTGCCTTGCCCAGTAGGCCGGCCTGGAGGGGGCTCTCAAAGAATTCCGGGAAAATAGTCACCAACACGAACCGCACGATGTCTCCCCTGGGGGTGAACTACCACACCCCACCTGGTGCATTGACCTGATGCAAAGTTTAGCGCAACCAACCATTCAAAGAACGATGGGAAACGGAAACTCCAGCTGCTGCGAGGCGGCCGGGGGGTCCGTTATTCCATGATTTCAACCATGGCCCGTTTGTTTTGTTTCGTGGCTGCGGCACTGACCAGGGTTCGGATTGCTCGGGCGGTTCGCCCCTGCTTTCCGATCACCTTCCCGAGATCATCGGGATGGACACGCAGTTCGTAAATAGCGGTCTTTTCGCCCTGCAGTTCGGTCACTTGTACGCGATCCGGATTGTCAACGAGAGACTTCGCAATGTACTCTATCAGCTCTTTCATAGCGTCCTCCGCAACCCGTGGTCCAGCCAGTTTGTTCAGTCTAGTCGGCCGAGTGCTTCTTCAGCAGGTTCGCAACGGTCTCGGACGGTTTCGCGCCAACGCTGAGCCAGTAGTCGATGCGTTCCTTCTTCAGGCTCACAACTTTCGGGGTCTTCAGCGGGTCATAAGTGCCCAACAACTCGATGTACCGCCCATCTCTAGGAGCCTGAATGTCTGCAGCGACAATCCGGTAAAAGGGGCGGTGCTTGTTGCCAAAACGAGCCAATCGAATCCTAACAGCCATCTTATCCTCCAGCTACACGTCTCCACTCCAGAGTGGTTGCGCCACATTACGTGGAGTCAATGCGCGTGTCAAGCATTTTGTGATGGTGGTGAGATGCGACTTCCGCAAGGGATTTGCCCCGTTTGGCTGCAACGAGCACCTCTGAATCGGATTCCTGCTGGAACCACCACTGATAATGGAAGAGGGCCCCGTTGCGCTGGCCACGGTGATGTCCTCAACGGGGTGTTTCTTGTCCCTCTTCAACTGCATCATGGTGTCTCAACCTGTTTGGAATTGGTTCCGAAGTTGAGTTTGTATACCTGGGGACGGGATGTCAACCAGCCAGGGGTGATTCCTGAATCTCCAGAAGGCCGAGTGTGGCGTCCAGGAGGGCGGAGACGCCCAGGGGGACGATGTGGTTGTTGGAACCGTGGCCAATGGGGAAACCGGCCACGCAGGGAACTTTCAGGGTGGCAGCGATGTGGTCGAGGGTTGCGATGACTCCGGGGTCCTTTCCCCCAAAGTCGAGGTCGCCCAGGACCAAACCGGCGATCTGTTGGAAGGACGGAATCCAGAGCAATTGGGTGAGGAGTCGGTCCAAACGGTAGGGTGCTTCCCCCACTTCTTCGAGGACCAGAATGCGCCCTTTCAGGTCGGGAAAGAACGGGGTTCCTGCGAGGGAACAGAGCATGGCGAGGTTCATGACGAGGAGCTCCCCTTGTCCTTTTCCCGGATGCAGCGTCTCGAGTTGTTCAAATCGGATGGGGCTGTTGCCGTCGAGGAAGTCGTTCAAGGCATCCCGAGAGGCTCCGTTTAGGGAAGGGATGGTTGTGACGTTTGGGGCGTGGAAGGTGACCCACCCCCATCGTTGGGTGACGTGTGCCAGGAGCACTGTGACGTCCGAGAAGCCGAGAAGGGCAGGTGGCACGGTTCGTTCAATTGCAGGCAACCGGGCCATGGCTCTCAGGGTGCCGTACCCTCCCCGAGCGCACCAGACTGCGTCAACGTCGGGGTCGCTGAGAACGGAGTGAAGGGCGTGGAGTCGCTGTCCATCGTTCCCGGCGAGGTAATCTTGTGTCAGGAAGGTTTGCTGGTGGGTTTGGACATCAAACCCGCGGCGGTGAAGGATATCGAGACCGACCTTGAGGCGTTCAGGTGGCGGCGGGGAGGCGGGTGCGACGACTGCTATGCGGCTTCCGGGGTGCAGCGGTCGGGGTTTCAGGTAAGGTCGACGCTCCATCTGGAATCTCCCTTCGACGTTGGGGCGTTTTTGAATTGGAGTTTTTGGTCCGTCCCCATTAGGATATGCTGTAACACGGGAAGTGAACGATGGCTATTACGATCCTTCAGAAGAGTTCCGGCAGCCGCAAGCGGAAGCCCACCATGGCGTTGGTCCTTTCTGGTGGTGCTGTGTCTGGTGGGGCTTTCAAGGTTGGCGGACTCATCGCCTTGGACACTCTGTTCCAGAACTTCTCGGTGATGGACTTCCACATGTATCTGGGCATCAGCGCCGGGTCTTTTCTGGCAGCGCCGCTGGCTGCGTCTATTTCTCCCCAGGATCTTATGCGGTCATTTGGCGGGATGAAGTCTCGATTCGCCCCGTTTACCGCCTTCGACATGTACCTTCCCAACTTGAAGGAGTTGTTGGAAAAGAGTGCGGACATGACCTCAGAGTTGGCTGGCATGTATCCCAGAGTGGCCTTTTCCATGGCCAAGGTGATCAGCCGAAATGCTGCCGTCTTGATGTCTGCTGCCCGGCAGAGTGCCCGGACCCGCGGCCGGTCGGATTTGAGTCGTCTGGAGGGTCCCATGCGGGAGTTGGCAGCGTTGGGAGAGCAGTTGCCCAGCTTGCAGTCCTTCATCCCGTCCGGAGTGTTTGACAACGCCCCGCTGGAGAAGTACATGCGCAAGAACTTGCGCAAGGCTCGGGCTCCCAACCATTTCGGGCTTCTGGAGCGGGATCGCAACCGGAAGTTGTACATTTACTCTGTGGACCTGGACACAGCCCAGGATGTTGTTTTTGGCCCCGACGAGCGAAACGACGCCACCATCTCCGAGGCGGTACAAGCTTCCACGGCGTTGCCGGGGTTTTACCGACCCGCGGTGATTCATGGTCGCCACTACATCGACGGCAGTACGAAACGGACGGCCCCCATTGAGTTGGCCATGGAAAAGGGTGCCGATCTCATCATCTGTTACAATCCCTTTCGCCCCATCCATCATGTTGCAAGCCAGCGCCTCTCCCCCCGTCACTCCTCCCTGGGGGACATGGGATTCCCGAAGGTCATCGACCAGGCTCTTCGAACGCTGTTGCATTCCCGCTTGGAATTGTCGGTAAAGGACATCGCCAACGATCCTACGTTTAAAGGTGATCTGCTGGTTTTGGAGCCTTCGGACAACAACCGAGAGTTCTTCTCCATCAACCCGCTGTCGTTCTGGAAGCGAGCTGAAGCGGCTCGCCACGGGTACATGACTGTGTTGAGGGATGTGGAGCGAAACTACGCACGGCTGTCAGAGTTGTTTGGGACATACGGGATCACGTTGAGCATGGTGGCCGCCGAGCGCATTGCAGAGCAGTTG
>CALFHQ010000376.1 GCA_937876385.1 uncultured Pseudomonadota bacterium | reverse complement strand
TGCGACGAGTGCGACGACGGTCAGATCAAGTGCGATGGAGACAACAAGTATTGGACCTGCGAGCTCACCGACGGCTGCTACAAGTGGGGAGCCAAGAGCCTCTGCCCGACCTCGGAAACGTGCGTCTGCCTGGAAGCTGGGGAGACCATCTGCGCCCCCGCAGGTTCCGCCTGCGACTGCGTTCCGGACTGTGACGGGAAAGAATGTGGCTACGACGGCTGCGGTGCATACTGCGGCGACGGTCTCCCTGACCTCCTCGGCTGCAACGAAGGCTACCTCTGTGAAGAAAACACCTGTACCCAGGGCGGCGTCTGCGTCACGGAATGCAACGACGGCGAATCCATCTGCAACGGTGCGAAGGTTGTCTTTTGCGTCGATATCAACGCCGCAAACGCCGACAAGGACGCCTGCTGGAAATTCCAGGATCTTCAAGACTGCGGCGAAAACCAGTCTTGCCAGTTCGACGAATGCGCTTGCAATTTTGGCGGATGCGGAAGCGAATGCTGCGCCTCTGACGAATACGTCTGCTTCGCTGAATCCTGCTGCCTTCCAAACTGCGACGGTAAGGAGTGCGGCTCTGACGGCTGCGGCGGCACCTGTGGGTCTTGCAGTGGCGCCACACCCATTTGCCAGAACGGCATATGCGACGCGGAGTGCTTCGACGACTGCGTCGAAGGCGAACAGCAATGCGCCCCCAGCAACAAAGCCTACAGCACCTGCGTTGAAGTCCAGACCGATTGCTGGAAATGGTCCGACGTGGCCTTCGCCTGCGGCCCAAACCAGTTGTGTGACCCAGACCAGGAGGATCAGTGCATTTGCCTCCCCAACTGCGGTGCCAAACAGTGCGGCCCTGACGGCTGTGGTGGCTCCTGCGGTGACTGCGCTCTGGGGACCCAGTGCGGGGGAGACGGGATGTGCTTCTGCGACGACCAGACCCCCGACTACGTCTGCGATCTCGCCACCGAGACAACCTACCTCAACGCCTGCGAAGCAACCCTCGCCGGGGTAGCCACCTTCCAGAAGGGAGAATGCCCCGACTGCATGCAGCTTTGCACCGAAGAAGATTTGACCGCCCAGCAGATCTGCGGCGTCGACCAGAACACCTACTCCAGCTTCTGCCAGCTCAAATGCACCATCGGAAGCGACACCTGCTACGACTACCTCGACTGCCCACAGATTGAATACCCGGGAGCTTGCATCCCCGACATCGCACCCGGCTGCGACATCAAGTACGCCCCCGTCTGCGCCACCACGGCGACGGACGACATCACGTACTACAACCACTGCGACTACTCCTCAAAAGCTGAAACCGACAATGCCACCTTTTACTGCTCAGGTGCTTGCTTCAACGCCGACCTCTGCAGCCAGTGCGACGACGCATGCGAGCCCGTATGCGGACTCCTCGGTGACAACACCCGAAAGAGCTACATGAACCAGTGCCTCCTGGAATGCGAGGGAGCCTCCTTCCTCGAAGACGGCGCATGCTGCACTGACTGTGACGACGTCGAAGAGTGGGTCTGCTCGGACCAGTTCCACTCCTTCCTGAACTCTTGCTACCTCACCTGCAAGGCGCCGGAAGAAACGCCAGTGATGTATGAAATTCCCACAGCACCCAACGGAGATGTCCTCTTCGATATCTGCGAGACGTGCCAATGCAACCTCTCGTCGGAGTTCTACGCACCGGTCTGCGGGTCTGACTGGGTGAGCTACTACAACGATTGCGCCTTGAACTGCATGACCGACGTCGAAGTGGAATGCAACGCTGCCTGCGGATTCGACACCTGTCCTTGCCCGGTAACCACCGGTGGATACGCCATCGCAAGCGAAATCACCGATCCCCCGAACCCGGCAGACAGCCTCCAGAGAGGAGTGTGCGGCGCCGACGGCAAAACCTACGGGAACACCTGCTCCGCCGTGTACATGGGAACCTGGGTCGTACAGGAGACCTGGTGCGCCACCTGCGCTGCTCAGTGCGCCGGCTCCCCCTACGATCCCTACTGCTGTGACGACGGCGTGACCTACCCCAGCATCTGCATCGCCGAGAAGTGCAACAGCCTCATCAACCCGGCGTTCTGCTCCAAGGGCAAGTGCTGCGTTACCGCGGAAGAATGCGACGATTCAAACCCCGCTACGACCGACCAGTGCAACACCCAGGGCGTGTGTGAGAACATCTAGACTGCGGCGCCTTGAGTAACCAACTTCCTTCTCAATCCGGCTGGCACCAGCTCCACTCCCATCGGCAGGTACAGGACACACCCCTGCAGGAGGACGCGACCTTGCATCTCAACGACAAGAACACCTGGACGGGAGAGCTCCCGGGGGATCTCCGACTGGTGCTGCATCGTCTCGCAAAAAAGGACGTGGATGCCTATGTCGTAGGTCCCGCTGTTCGAGACGCACTCCTCAATGGAAATATGGACAAGGTCCAACGAATGGACATCGTGGCATCCTCCCCCCACTACGGAACCGTCGAGCGGTGCCTGGACGGCGTCGCCACCGAACACCTCTTCCTGTCGAGACCCGAACGTTTCAGACGCTCCACTGCATTTACAGTCCAAGAGTCCTCTGGAGGGAAACCAATCCGCCGGTACGTCATTACCGAGATTCCAAACGACGGACCCCTGGAAGAAGAGCTCTCAAAGCGAGAGGTCACGGTGAACGCCATGGCCCTCAACAGAGATGGAGTCCTATTCGACCCCTACGACGGACTGAGAGACCTGGTGAAACAACAGATCCGCCCAATCATGTCCCCTGCAATCGCCTTCGTTCAAAAACCCCTCAACCTTCTCAAGGTGGCCAAACACGTCGCCTATCACGGCTACGATGTCGAACCGGAGACCGAGGAATTTGCCCTCAAACACTCGGTCAACGTCCTCGATATTCCACCCGAACGAATTCGACCCGAATTGGAGCGCCTCCTCGTCAATCTCTACCCGGATCGAGGATTGGACTTCCTCCAGAGAGTCAAGGTTCTGCAATACCTGCTCCCAGAAGTACAAGCCCTGGTTGGTTTCAACGAAACCTGCCGAGTGCATCACAAAGACATCTGGGACCACACCAAGAAGGTCGTATCCAAGGCAAAACCTGTGGCCCCGATTCGCTGGGCAGCACTCTTCCATGACGTTGGAAAGGTGGGCACTCGCTCCGTGGAGGATGACGGCACAGTTCATTTCTTCCGACATGAGGACATGAGCGGATACCTCTTTCGAGGAATCGCTGCCAGACTCGCCTTAGATGACCGAATCGCAGAGCGTATCTATTTCCTTGTGGTGAACCACTCCAGAGTGAACATGTACAGCGACGAGTGGACCGACAGCGCCGTAAGACGACTGATTCGAGAAACCGGGGAGTACCTGGGAGACCTCCTGGCCGTGTCGAGAGCCGACATCACCTCCCGACAAGAACGGAAGGTGGAAGAGCTCACCCGCCTCCTCGACGAACTCGCCGTGAGAATCGAGGCGATCAAGCAGGAAGACGCCAAGCAACCCCTCGTCCCAAAAGGGGCAGGGCAGATCATTATGGAACACTTCTCCATCCCACCCAGCCCGCTGGTTGGTCAGCTTCGAGATGTCCTTGAAAATGCCCTCGAAGAAAAAAGACTCGCCCCAGACCTTC
Source organism: uncultured Pseudomonadota bacterium (assembly GCA_937876385.1). Taxonomy (GTDB): domain Bacteria; phylum Myxococcota_A; class UBA9042; order CAIXZC01; family CAIXZC01; genus CALFHQ01. The sequence continues at coordinate 1,744 of CALFHQ010000376.1, read as the reverse complement.
CTGTAGAAGAGTACATGCCGTTCCTCGAGGACTACATCAAGTCCAAAGGCAAACAATAGGTTTTTTGTCCCTCCAGACAGACCAAGCTACCATGAACATCGGGTCAAATTACGCTGGAGGTACCTCATGCTGCTCAAACTTTTCTGGAGCCTCCTGGCTCTGCTCGCAAGTCTCGTCGGATTCTGGGGAGCCGTGAACCTCGGTTGGACCTATGAACTCCTGGCCGCTGCGGCTCTCGTCGCCACGAGCCTGGTCCTGGCCCTCGTCACAGGACAAAGGAGGACTCAAGTGGTTATCGAATCGATTGAAGAAGAGAGCGGAGCGGACAAGACGCAGTTCGTCAGTGTTCCATCGATTCCCATCGTTCCCGAAGACGTCGTCTGTCCAGGAATCGCCGAATCCACCCCGGCGACCTGCAACGAAGAGGAACAAGAGGACGAGGACATGACCGTCCTCGAACTCCCCGCCGTTACCTTTGACAGCGACGTAGAACTCCTTGATGAGATCAGACCCTCCAATACTCGCCGCTTTGAATGGGGAGAAGTTGCTTCCGTCATTCGAAGCGCTGACGCAGGCCCCTCGACTTTCTAAGATCACAGCCGATTGGCTTGCATCAAAGTCCACTTGACAGTATCTTCACCAAACGAACGCACCCGAATGGAGGGTCTCGACCATGAAGAAGACGTTGTTCTGGCTCCTTTTTGTTGCCATCGCTTCCACCCCAACCTTCCCCCTGGGACACTCGTCGTCCAACGACGCAGTCGCCCGAGAAAGAAAGGGGAAGAAAGGAGAGAAGAAGCACAAAGAGACGAAGACGGCCAAAGCTGACAAAGAAAACAAGTGGGAATGGCAACAGAAGTCTCCTTGGAGTGGTTTTCTGTGGATGGCCAGACAACTTCCCGACTTCCGTTCCTTCGTCAGCAGCACCACAGAGATTTCAATGTCCGCCGTCGCTGCCAGAGGCAAAGACATGGTCTTCATGGACGGCTGCAAACTCGCCCACGTGAAGAAGAATTGGAAAGTCAGCGGTTGCCAGATGGCCACTCTGGGAGAAAACGACTTTCTCTCCAAACTCGTCAAGAAGGGCGCCGACGTGACCCCCAACCTGAACTCGCTGGCCAGCCTGGAAACCCTGATCAAAGCCATCAGAACAGCTCGAGAACCGGCGGACCTCAACAAACTGGCCCCATCCTCAGTGAAAAATGAAGCCAAAGGAAATCGACTCATCGACCAACTGCAGGCCGACTACAAGACTTGCGGCAAGAAGCGCTTCATCGCTTCCATCCAGAGTCTTCCCACACCGGAATTCGTTGGGGAAAACCTCGTCGTGATCGAACTCGGGTACACCCACGTCTCGCACAACAAGACCAACCGAGTTTCCGCATCCTTCGCCCGTACGAAGAAGGGTTGGTCCCTCGGAAAACTCCGAATCCAGTGCATGTAGAGTCGCTGCTCCCCCGACAGGAACCACCTATCCCCTCTCGTATCCCTTGATTTCCTGACCCAGTGTGAAACAATGTGGGCGTAACTTCCCTGTGGGGGCATTTTGACTGACCATTCTGATGACCAGCGGGGACGCTGGGTGTTCAGGAATCAACGATGGAACTATGTAGCCTCCGTTGATGAGCCGCCCATCCTTGCGACTCCCCACATCGAGTTGGCTCACATCGCCGGGCTGGTCGATTCCCGCAGCTTCATCCGACCCATCGGCGATATCGCCCGCTTGAGTGGAGTCCCCGTAACC
>CALFHQ010000375.1 GCA_937876385.1 uncultured Pseudomonadota bacterium | reverse complement strand
TGGCCCCGAGGGTTCATGAAATGTCTTGCTCCTCAGTCGGTTCGATGTCTCTTTGGACAAGGAACGATTCTATAGCACATCCATCAAATCAGTGAAAGTCGTTCTCACAATGTAGAAGGGATCAGCACCTGGCGGGCGATGAGGTGGATTCAGGGGACGAGGAGGGTCCACTGTCCTTGTCCTCGAGTCAACTCCACGTAGGCGTCATGAGCGTCCTTTGTGAGGCTCTTTCGAATGGCCAGTTCCATGGTGATATGTTCTTCGAAGCGGGTTTCGCCGGGCGAGATGTCGAGTTCAGCCAGTCGCTTCATCCAGAGGTTGTACTGGGGGAAGGAGAGGGTCAAGGAGACAAGGTCTTTGTGGAATCGAACCACTGGCAAGGCTGCCTCGACGGTGTCCTTTGCTGAGCTTCCGTAGGCTCTAGCGAGCCCCCCGGTGCCCAACTTTGTCCCACCAAAATAGCGAGTCACGACGACCAGTGCGTTTGTGATCTCTTGTCCTTCAAGCGCTTGCAGAATGGGGCGTCCGGCGGTTCCCGAGGGTTCTCCGTCGTCGCTGTACCGTTTGGCCTGGGCGTCGCCGTATCCCACGATCCAGGCAAACGTGTTGTGCGTGGCGTTGTACTCTGCCTTTCTGATTTCGTGGATTTTCGCTTCGATGGACTCGACGGAACTTAGAGGAAAGGCTCGTCCGATGAAGCGTGAACCTTTTACTTTGGTTTCCACGCAAGCTTCTGTGGAGAGGGTGCGCCAGGCGTCGTTTGGGAGGGAGTCCATGGAGTACTATTGTCCCGGGGTGTATCCAGGGGGGAAGTATCGGCCTCGGACACCGTAGTCTTCGAGGTCGTCGGGGTCGTCTTCGTGCTGTGAGTTCCACACGATAACGAAGGCTTTGTTGCTGAAGGTGGCGAGGTCTGGTCGCTCCTGGTTTCCGGTGTTGTACTGGTTTGCCTGGAAGATCCCTCCAGAGGGCATCGCCGGGGCATCGAACTTCTGTCCGTAGATGCCGCATCCGTCGCCATCTCCTCCAGAAGCGCTGTCTCCAGACGGGCAGCTTTGCCAAACGACGAGGAAGGTTCCGTCGTCGAAGGAAGCGATTCGTGGCAGGGTCTGGTGTCCCGGAGCGAAAGTGTTGACCTGGAATTCGAGGCCCGAGCGGGTTCCACTTGAAGTATAAGCTTGTCCAAAGACCCCGGCTCCGTCTCCGTCTTGTCCGGGGAAGCTTTGCCATACAACGACAAATCCGCCGTCGGGCAATGCGGCGACGTCGGGGTTTTGTTGCTGGCCACTGATTTCGGTGTTGACGATGAACTCCTCGCCCACGGCGGCGCCTTGTTGGTCTACGATTTGGCCATAGACTCCGTAGCCGATGCCGTTGTCCTGCCCCATGCTTCCCCAGACGATGACGTAATTTCCGCTGTCGCCGAGGGCTGCCACGCTGGGTTCGGTCTGTCCATCCTCAAAGTAGGTGTTGGCCTGAAATTCCGGGCCCCGTCGCACAGCGCCGGTGGCATAGGATTGTCCAAAGACTGCTTCTGCGTCACCGTCCAATCCGCCCGTAGTCTGCCACACCACCATGAAATCTCCGGAGTTTCTGGAATCCACTCGTGGGAGGCTCTGGCTGCCGTTGGTGGTTGTATTGACGATGGTTTCGCTTCCCTGTCGTGTGCCGTTGTTGGCGAAGCGCTGGAGGTAGACTCCCTTAAGGGAGCCATCCTGGTTGGAGGATTCCCACACAGCGAGGAAAGAGCCGTCGGCGAAGGCGGATACGTCGGGGCGTTGTTGGTCGTCGGCGATGGAGGAATTCACGTTGAACTCTTCGCTTTCGGGGGCGGCGTTCGGGAGGAATCGGCGTCCAAACACTCCCCAACCGGAGCCATCTTGCGGAGCCTGTGTGATGGGTGCTCTTCCCGACTGCCAGAGAACCACGAATCCATCGTCCGAGAGGGCTGCGACTGCCGGGTTCATCTGGTCTTCAAAGAGGGTTGTGTTGATTGCAAACTCCTGGTTTCCGGGACCTTCCGGGGCCACGTTCCCATCGGGGAGGATGAGGTCCATTTCGGGGAACCAGTTGTCCGCTTCGTGCTGGTCAGCCATGGTGACGTCGGTTCCGATGATTGCATCGCCGGAGTTCTCCTCACCGTCTCCCGAGCCACAGGAAACTACCAGAGCCAGAACGGAAGCAACGCCAAAGAGTCGAAGGACGGATCGCATGGTGACCTCCTTTTGGGTCAAGGGGACGACAACAGGTTTCCGATGGTATGCAAGAGGGGGGTCGAGGGCAAGTAATTCGGAGACTCAGTCGATTTCCGAGAGTGGACGAGCGACGACATCGTAGTCCCCGGCGTCCATGATTCGGCACGGGACTATGATTCCGTCGGGTCCATCGTACAGTTCCGTGTAGACCATGCCGTCGACCTCTGGGGCTTGCGAGGGGAGGCGCCCTACCCTGACCCAGTCGTGGTCGGGGGCAGATCCGTCGATGAGAACAGGGAAATCCTTTCCGACGAGTTCCTGGTTGTGTGCCAACGAGATGGGTTGTTGGAGTTCCATGATGAGGTCTTTGCGTCGTTCTCTCTCTTCGGGGTCGATTTGGTCGGCGAAGTGTCCCGAGGGGGTATCCATCTCCTGGGAGTATGCGAAGACTCCGAGGCGGTGGAATCGGGTTTGTTCGACGAAAGCGCACAGTTGGTCAAAGTCGGCCACGGTTTCCCCGGGGAAGCCGACGATGAAGGTGGTTCGAACGGTGATATCTGGGCAGTACTTTCGAGCCCGGTCGAGGAGTCGGTCGATGGTCTTCCGGCTGGTTGCGCGTTTCATCCTCCGCAGCACTTTGTCGCTGGCGTGTTGAAGCGGAATATCCATATATGGCAGGACCTTTCCGCCGGCGCCGAGTCGTCTCAGGATGGGATCGCTGAGTCCTTCCGGGTAGAGGTACATAAGGCGAATCCAGTCGATTGCGTCGACTTCCTCGAGTCGGTCCAGGAGGGTGAGAGGTGCCTGCGTCCGGGGCGCCCGAATTGGGTTAGATCCTGAGCAACGAGGAC
>CALFHQ010000374.1 GCA_937876385.1 uncultured Pseudomonadota bacterium | reverse complement strand
GGAGCATCTTTTCACCGAGGAGTCCTTTGTCGGCCGGGAAGTTGTTGAAGTGGACGCTCCGTTGGGAACCCCTGCCGTGTTCGTCCGTGCGGGGACATGGAGTGAAGTGGTGGATGCCGTTCGAGGAATTGAAAAGCCGTGACGTCTATTTGGGGAAGGAGCGTGCCTGGATCTCTCGAACGAGGCGGGTTCCCAGGGAAGAAAGCTTTGGATCCGGGGGAAGGTAGGCGGTGGGCCAGAGGGAGATTTCGGTGAAGCGCTCTTTGTTCTCCAGCCGCTCTTCTGCCGTCTCTCGGGCGGTGTAGAACTTCGGTGTCAGTCTTTGCGTCAGTTTCAGGCCGTCTTGGGATGGGGCCGCGATGGCTTCCGGGTGTTTCTGGTACCAGCGGCTGTCTTCGGGGAACTCCAGGTAGAAGCAGAATTTGATGGCGATGGCCAGGAGGAGTGAAATTCCGGCCACTCTGAGCACGCTTGACTTCAGCACCGCTACCGAGGTCATGTGTCCTGCACCGGTCACCAGAAAGTAGGCCACAGACGGCATCATCAGAAGGAGGAAGGACATCTTCCATTCGTCCCAATCTTCAAGGAAGGCGAAGAAGAGGCAGGTTACAAGGAGCCAGGCCAGGAGGAATCCGGCGGAGCGAGCGTGCTGTCTGAATGCAGGGCCGATTCCCAGGATGGCGACGGCAATGGCCAGCAGTCCGAAGACCCGGGTCAGCATCAGCGGGGCCATCAGGAAGAGGGGGAAGGGAAAGTGCGGTGTGCGCACGAACTGGTCGTGTATGGGAGCGTTAAGCAAGCCATCGAAGGTGAAGGAGAACCCCAGAAAGTGGTAGCCGAAGGCGAATTGGGAGGGGGCGTGAAGGATTCCGGCTTCCGTCGCAGGGAAGAGGTACGAGGCGGTGTGACTTTGAACCCCGTACACGATGGGTATCGCTGTAATGGCGAAGCCGACGAGGAAAAGGGCACCGGCCTTGACAGCCTGGATCTTCCGTTTGGAGGAACCCTGGCTGAGTTTTCTGGTGGACCGGGTCATGACCCAGACGGCCAGGAGTGGGACGTAGATGGCCCCAATCCAGTGGATTCCAACCATCAGACCGGAGAGGACTCCAACCAGAGTGGGTCGCAGCGGACGGGTCTCCAGCATCAGGAAGATCGCTGACGATACCAGGAGCAAGGAATAGACGGGGAGGATTCCGCCGTACGAGAGGCTCAACGGATTGATGGTGAGAGCCAGCGCTCCCAGCGTGGCGAGCCACCGACGCTGGGTGCGACGGTACAGGAAGGAGAAGAAGGCCATGGCGGTGAGAGCAGGGATCATGGCAAAGAAGATTCGAAAGCCGAGGAAGCGGAAGAGGGAGTAGAACGGAGCAACCAGGACGCCTGTTCCCAGCCCCCCCGAGATGTGCTGAGCCCAATCCCTGGACGACCAGGAGTCGGCGGATTCGTGGACCGAGGAGAAGTCGGGATGTGAATTGGGACCATCGGCGATGTCCATAGCGACAGCGATCACTGACGTGTCTGCGATCTCAGCCCCGGGACCCTGGTAGAAGGTGAAGTAGATGGCAAAAACCACGAGGGAAGCGACCACGGCGGTCTTTCTCCCCTTCTCTCCTTTGCCCAGGACGATCTCTTCGAAGTCCGGCATGCCTTGGTTGCTCCTCTAAACAGGGTCATCTTGCCCAGCGATCATCCCCGTATGCTGCGTCAGTCGCCTGATGGCTTGCTCGAAGTACCATATGTACGCCTGCGCCACCATCTGCACCGACTTCCTTGCTTCCGGGGCGCTCACTGGCCAACCTGACCCTGTTTGATTGTGAATCAACAAGATCCTGTTTAGTGACTTCTCTGGCTGATAGTTTTTCCAGAATCGAGCCAGCCAGCGATTCTAACCGGCTCCTTCTTTGGAGTCCAGTGTCACCTTGACACAGCCCCTCCCTACAATACTTTAACGCCATGAATGGAGGGCACAGATCGCTCTGCCCCACCCCCCAAGACCGGGAGTCCCGATGACGCTGAGAATCTCTCCACACCCCCTCGCCCAAAGTGGTACGGGACTGGTCTTCTTGTTCCTGTTGTTGGGGTTGGCCGTTGCGCTGGGAGGCTGCCAGGGGCCGGAATCAAAGCCGAAGGTGAAGAGACGAGTGGTGGTCAAAGCCCGCCCCCTGTCTTCCAGAAGTTCCGATGTGACAGCGATGGCGTTGCCCGATGGACAGCCTGGGGATGCAAAGGTGGATTCCGGGGTGATTGGCAGGGTGTCGAAACCAACCGCCCCACCAATTCCCAGGTCGGTAGCGCTGGAGCTGCCCCCTGATGCCGAGGGGATCTCTGAGAGCGTTCCCCCGGAGGAGGAGAACACCGAGGGGGAAGAAGGGCGACTCCCGAACTTCGCTCAAGTTTACGCAGAGACGGTGGACCGGGTTGTGAAGCTCGTGGTGTATCGAAAGGGAGAACGTCCGGGGTTGGGTACGGGCTTCTTCTTTGGGGGACCAAACCTCATTTTGACCAACGCCCACGTCGTTCGGGATGCCCAACGTGTGGAGGTGTTCACGCGAGATGGGCAGAAGGTTGAGGGAACAGTCCTCGGATTGGATGAACTCACCGATGTGGCCGTGGTCAGAGCATTTCTGAAAAAGCCGGTACTCCCGCTTCTCCCCGCTCCTGCGTCTCGGGTGAAGCCCGGGCGCTGGGTGTTGGCCATCGGAAACCCGTTGGGGCTGGAGTTTTCAGCCACCAAAGGGATCATCAGCGCCGTGAATCGCTCCGAGGAGCTTTGGGATCAGGTTGGCTATTCGGACTTCATTCAAACCGATGCTGCCATCAACCAGGGGAACTCCGGAGGGCCCCTGGTGGACCGCAACGGTCGGGTGGTGGGGATGTGTGCTGCCTTGGACAAAGAGGCCGATCGCATCGGGTTCGCCATTCCAATGTCCATGGCATCGGTGGTGCAAGAGCACCTGGTGAAGTATCGAAAACTGAAGCGAACCTGGCTGGGGATTCAGATTCTGCGTCGAGATGGGCAGATCGAAGTCGTTGGCGTGGTGCCCGAATCGCCGGCCTACAAGGTGGGGTTCCAACCGGGAGATGTCATCCTTCAGTTTGATGGTGGAACGGTCGAGGACGTGGAGAAGTTGCGGTGGAGCATCGCCATCCATGGGGTGGACGAGCCGGCGCGGTTCGTTCTGGCCAGAAATGGAAATGTGATGGAATTGGATCTGTTCCTTGAGGAAGCTCGGGAGTTGGCTCAATCCGACACGGGAGGACAATGACATGAGAATGGATAACTATACGATCAAGGCTCGTGAGGCCTTGCTGGGCTCTTTTCAGTTGGCTGGATCGAATCGAAATCCCGAGGTGGAACCTCAGCACCTGTTGACGGTTCTGCTCAAGCAGGAAGACAGCCTGGTGCCCTCCATGTTGAGTTTGTTGGAGGTGGAGACAGCGACCTTGTCTGCCCGGTTGCGAACCTTGTTGGAGCAACTTCCTGTCTTGCAGGAGGGGCGGGAAGCTGCCGCGTCAAAGGAGCTTCAGGGGGTCTTGAAAGGGGCCGAGAAAGAAGCGGGAAAGCTCACCGATGAGTACATCTCCACCGAGCACTTGCTGTTGGGGTTGGTGGAGACGAAAGGGGATGTCGGGCGACTGCTGAATTCCCTGGGAGTGTCCGGAGACCGAGTCCTCATCGCGTTGAAGCAGCTTCGAGGAAATCAGCGGGTGACCAGCGACGAACCGGAAGGGACCTTCAAGACACTGGACAAGTACACCCACGATCTCACGCGGGCGGCCCGGGAAGGGAAGCTTGACCCCATCATCGGTCGAGATGAGGAGATCCGTCGGACCATCCAGGTGATCTCCCGGCGCAAGAAGAACAATCCGGTCTTGATTGGGGAGCCCGGCGTGGGAAAGACGGCAATCGCCGAGGGGTTGGCCCAGCGAATTGTTGCTGAAGACGTCCCCGAGGGGCTCAAGGGCAAGCGAGTCCTTGCTTTGGACATGGGTGCCCTGGTTGCCGGGAGTAAGTATCGTGGAGAATTCGAGGAGCGTTTCAAGGCAGTACTGAAGGAAGTGACCCAATCCCAGGGGCAGATCCTGTTGTTCATTGATGAGATTCACACGGTGGTTGGGGCTGGAGGAGCGGAAGGTTCTTTGGACGCCAGCAACATGTTGAAGCCGGTGTTGGCGAGGGGGGAGTTGCATTGCATTGGTGCGACGACCTTGGACGAGTTTCGAAAGAAAATAGAGAAAGATCCCGCCCTGGAGCGGCGATTTCAGCCGGTTTTTGTCGGGGAACCGTCGGTGGAGGACTCCATCAGCATCTTGCGGGGCATCAAGGAGAAGTACGAGATTCACCACGGGGTGAAGATCAAGGACAGCGCTTTGGTGGCCGCTGCCCGGCTCTCCAGCCGCTACCTTACGGGGAGGAAACTTCCAGACAAGGCCATTGACCTCATCGACGAGGCCGCGGCTCGTCTGAGAACGGAGATCGACTCGAAGCCTCTGGTCATTGATGAGTTGGAGCGTCGCTTGGTTCAACTGGAAGTGGAGTGGCAGGTGTTGAACCAGGAGGACACGGCATCGGGAAAGAAGGCCCTCGAGAGCCTCGTCCTGGAGATGGGTGAGCTCAAGGAAGAGTTGTCCACTCTTCGGGCTCACTACGAGTCTGAGAAACGCTCTATTCAGGCGATCCGAGAGATCAAGGAGAAGTTGGACGAGAAGCGAAATGAGGTGGAGACGGCAACCCGCCAGGCTGACTACGAAGTTCTGAGTCGCTTGCAGCACGGAGAGATTCCTCAGTTGATGCTGGACCTTGATGCAGAACAGAAGAGGCTGGAGGAGATTCAGCGTGAGCGCAAGATGCTCAAGGAAGAAGTAGATGAAGAGGACATCGCTTCGGTGGTTTCGTTGTGGACCGGAATTCCGGTGAGTCGGATGTTGGCTGGTGAGACGGAGAAGCTCTTGAAGATGGAGGAGAACCTCAGCCGCCGGGTGGTTCACCAGGAACGTGCTATCTCCTCGATCTCGAGGGCGGTGCGTCGAGCCCGTTCGGGGCTTCAGGATCCCAACCGTCCCATGGGAGTCTTCCTGTTTATGGGGCCCACCGGGGTTGGAAAAACCGAACTGGTGAAAGCTCTGGCCGAGTTCCTGTTTAATGACGAACGGGCCATCCATCGAGTGGACATGTCGGAGTACATGGAGAAGCACTCTGTGAGTCGTCTCATCGGTTCTCCTCCCGGGTATGTGGGGCATGAAGAAGGTGGGCAGCTCACCGAGTCGGTTCGCCGGAGGCCTTACAGTGTTGTTCTCTTTGATGAGGTGGAGAAGGCCCACAAGGAGGTCCTGAACGTCCTCCTCCAGGTCTTTGACGACGGCCGCTTGACCGACGGAATGGGTCGCATCGTGGACTTCAAGAACACCCTCATCGTGATGACTTCGAACCTGGGCAGTCAGCAGATCATCGACATGGAATCGGATGCCGAAGCCAACCTCCCAGAGCGAGTCGGCGAAATCCTACGGACGCATTTTGCCCCCGAGTTCATCAACCGATTGGACGAAACTGTGGTGTTCAACCGGCTGCGTCGAGAGGATTTGGCGCCCATCGTCCGAATCCAAATTCGACAGATTAACAGCCAGATCAAAGAGCGTGGATTCATGCTCAACCCCACGGCTGAGGCGGTGGAACTGCTGGCCGAGAGGGGCTGGGACCCGGCCTTTGGAGCGCGTCCGCTCAAGCGAACGATTCAAAAGCTGTTGATGGATCCCCTTGCAATGAAGATACTGGAGGGAGAAATTAGCCCAGTGTCTATTGTGAACGTAGGAGCTACAGGGGGCGAGCTTTCCTTCTCGGCCGAGCCAAAAGAGACTCTGCCGGACCCTTAGGAATGAACCGCTTTCCTGGGCAAGGAAATGGCTGATGGCAAGTCAGACTCGAATGTCGGGGGAATTCGACCGCGTGTTGGATGACCGGTTTCGTGTAGTCGTGCCAGCGCCGTGGCGTCGAACCCTCATGGAGATGACCGAGGAGAACCCTGTGTTGATGTGCAGCCCCGCATTGAGTGGTGGTGCGTTGGAACTCAGGACGACCGAACAGTTCAATCGGTGGGTAAGCCAACTGGCGAAGCACGAACCCACCGGCCGGCTTTCGGGAGTGCAACTCTCCATGTTGTCCCACTGCAAACAAGTGGAAGTCGACTCACGGGGCAGTATCACTCTTCCAGATGTTTTGGTCCGCCTGGTCAATTTGCACCGGGAAGTGACTTGGAAGGGAAACGGCGATGCGATGGTTCTCTGCAATCGAAGACGGCGTCAACACTGACGACGGAGAACCAGAACCCGATACCTACATGAAATTCTCAACAGATTCCTGAGTTCAGGTGAAAAAAGGTGTACGAACACAAGCTGCTGGACCGTTCGGCCGTGGAGTTTCTCAGACAGCGCGCACCGGCACCCATCCACCATACACCAAACGACCTTCTTCAATGGCTGGACACCCCTCTCCACTTGCGAATTCCCTGGGCTTCTGGCGTGCGACCTCGCCTTGACCCTCCGTCCCCCTTCGGCAGAGGACAACGCATACACTTTCGGTACGCAAGCCCCCTGGAATCCGGCTACGAGTCGAACGATGTGGTTCACGGAGATGCCTTCACCGGTGCTGACGGGCTCAAGGGGCGGTTTGCCATGATCACCCTCCACGGGGCCACCATGGACGACAAGGATTCACAGCACTACCTCGCCCGGCGGTTGATCTCCCAAGGGCTGGACCTCTTTGCCCTGGAGCTGCCTTACCACATGAACCGTCGCCCCAGACCCGGCGTGGGCAGCGGAGACTACTTCCTGTCCCCGGATGTTCTTCGAACGGTTCGGGCAGTGGAGCAAGGGGTGGCAGATGTCTGTGCCCTCGCCGAGGGGTTGAGAGAGAAGGGATACGAGAAGATCTTCCTTTTGGGAATCAGCCTCGGAGGGCTCGTTGCTGTTCACAGCATGCTTCGAGTTCGCTTTTCGGGGGTGGCCCTGCTGACCCCCCTGGTGGATCCGGTGTACTCGGTTTGGGAGCAACTGGCCGGCGAAGGAGAGAGGCGGGCAGCAAGGGAAGCCGGATTTGAAGAGGAGATGATTCTCATGGCCCTGGAGCAAATTCGCCCCCAAACAGATGCGACTTTGCAGGTTCCATCGGACAACCTTCGGTGTTACCTGGGGGAGTTCGACGACATCTGCCCGGCAACTCGAACGGAAGCTCTGCTTTCTTCCTGGGGAGCGCTCCCGACGACGGTGTTTCCTTCGGGGCACATGGGTCTCGGCGAGTTCTATCCGGAGATTCGTGAGGATCTCACCGAGGTCTTCTGTCGAGAAATGCAGTCGTCGAGGGGGCCCGTTTCCACATGATTCCCTGGCTGCTGATTTGGACCCTCACGGGCTCTCTGGGGAGCGTTGCGGTGCCGGCGGATCTATCCAACTGGCTTCCGGCAATGCTGGGTCCAGGGGAGATCCTGGTGAACGTCGACCATCGCCCCGGGGACCAGAACCTCCCCTCGGTTTCCTGCTTCGGGAACCAGTTCGTTGTTTCCTACAACGGTGAACACATCTCAAAGGGTGCCTTCGGGGTAGCAGAAGCCTGGCTCGACGCTGGGAAAGACGTTGTCAGGAAGGATTTGGCGGTGGACCCCGACGGAGAGGGAGAACAGTGGAGTGCTTCCGTCGTGGTGGGTGAGGAAGGAGCTGTGGTGGTTTGGGCGGACGAACGGGGGGACGACGATGGATACGGAGTGAGGATGCGTCGAGTGGCGCACTCCGGGGAGGCACCGACGGCCATCCAGTCGCTAAACGAATACCAGCAAGGGGGGCAATGGCAACCTGCAGTGACCCGGCTGGTTGACCGTTCGCTGGTTGTGGTTTGGAGCAGCTTCTTCCAGGACGATTCGGGTTTTGCCGTGGCTTCTCGCTGGTTTCAAGGGGACTTGACTCCTCGAGGCAGAGAGTTCCTGGTGAATCAGCACCTGGATGGAAGCCAGATGCATCCGGCTGTCGCTCCGCTGAGTGGTGGAGGGTTTGCGGTTGCCTGGGAGAGTGAGCGAGAGGACGGCGGGTGGGAAATTCGCACTCGCTACTTCACCGTCAAGGGGAACACAACAGGGGAGGACCGGAGCATCTCGTTGATGGAGGACGCCAGTCACTCGGCCGCGGATATTGCTTGTATTTCAAAGGGCCGATGCATGGTGGTGTGGCAGGCCTTGGGGGCCGACGGGGACGGGTTGGGAGTCTACGGGCGTTGCCTGGGAGGGGACGGAGTGCCCACGGGGGGAGCGTTTCGGGTATCGGGAAACCGGCGTGGCGACCAACAGGCTCCGGCGGTGACCTCGGTGGAAGGGAAGGGATACCTGGTGGTCTGGTCTGATTCGGGAGGAGAGGCGGATGGGTCGGAGATTCGAGCCAGGGGCTTCTGGGAAGGATGCCAACCCACCGGACCGGAGCAGGAAGTGAACACCTTCCGTGAAGGGTGGCAATCGGCCCCTGATGTCGCCGTCTGCGGTGACTTCGTACTGGCAGTCTGGCAGAGCCAAGGAGAGGATCGAAGCGGCTGGGGAATTGTCGGCCGGTGGCTTTCGATGGAAGCCTTCTTCCCGGGAACCCCTTGAATTTGGCCCCCCCGCATTGAAAGTTCCCCCTCGAGCACTTACTTTGGTAGCAGCCTTTCAACACCACGTCCCCCGACCGTTTGCTCAGGGTGAAGAAATCAAGACAGGGAGAGAGCCATGGAAGACCTCAAGGGAAGAGTCGCAATCATCACTGGAGCCAGCCGGGGAATTGGACGAGTCATTGCACTGAAATTGGCTGGTGAAGGGGCGAAAATTGTCTTGGCAGCGAAGACGGTGGAACCCAACCCCAAACTGCCAGGAACCATTCTGACGGTGGCAGAAGAGATTCGTGAATTGGGTGGAGAGGCTTTGCCGATTCAAACCGATGTGCGAGATGAAGAGCAGATAAAGGCGATGGTGGATCAGACCGTGGAGAAATTCGGGAGAGTGGACATTCTCCTGAACAACGCCGGGGCGCTGTGGTGGTATCCGGTGAAGGACACGCCCCCCAACAAGTTTGACCTGATCATGGATGTCAACGTAAGGGGCTCTTTCATCGCTTCCCACTATGTCTTGCCCCACATGATGAAGCAGAAGTGGGGACACATCATCAACATGTCCCCCCCCGTGGACCTGGAGGTTCTCGGCGGGAAAGTGGGCTATTTCATCTCCAAATTTGGAATGACAATGCTGGCACTGGGACTGGCGAAGGAAGTGAAGGCGCAAAACATCGGCGTCAATTCGCTGTGGCCCGTGACCATCATTGAATCCCTGGCCTCCATCAACTTTGGGCTGGGGGACGAGTCCATGTGGCGCAAGCCCGAGATTCTCGCTGATTCGGTATATGCTATCGTGACGCAGAAACCGAGCGAGTATACCGGCCGTGCGCTGCTGGACGAGGAAGTGCTCGGTGAGCTTTTGGGGCTCACCGATTTTGCTGAGTACAACTGTGTGGAGGGGGGCAAGCCGATGAAAATTGTCCGCAACTGGGACGTGGAAGCCGGCCGTCCCGTGGATCCCACCACCTTGAAGTCGAAGTAAATTCCAACCCCATCCTTCCTTGTGACTCCAAAGGACTTTCGCTAGAATCGCCCGAGCAAAGTGGCATCGTCGCAAGGAGTCCGACATGATCATTCGAAAAGCGTTCCTGGTTGGGTTGATGGCCGTCTCGGTTGGAATGGCGGGGTGCAGTTCCGGGTCCAACGATGGGCCGGCTGACACCGCCGTCGACCTCGCCGCAGACTTCACCGTCGATACCACAGCGATGGATTCCACGGCGGACGAGGCAGCACCGGAGGATTCAACCTCGATTCCCGACGGAGATGCAACCGAAGAAGATGTCGTCGTTGCATTGGAGCCCACATTGATTCCGGGGCCGGGAATGGAAGGGTACGACGCTGAACTGGAAGCCCTGGCCCGGAAGTACGATCGCCAGTTCCACGCCTTCAACGCCTGGGGCAATGGGGTCAACGCCGATGTGTCGGTGAGCAACGACAACAATGACGAGAATCGGGGCCTCATCGAGTCCTTTCTTCGGGAAAGTGACGGATGGGACTTTGAGGGCTTTTCGGGGAAGAAACCGGAAGAGGTGGTGACGACCTGGCACAAGGTGGCCGGACTGTACGGCGGCAACGGCATTGCGGCGGATGCTTTTCGGTACGGTGTTTTGCGGGATTATGGATACCCCGAAGAGGAGGTGGCCATCGCTCGGGAGCACCTCAAGGCCGATTTGGAGCGATTGCACATGGCGTCTGCCATTACCGGCGTCGACGGGGTCATCGCCCGAGGATATATCCGCACCGACATTCCATCCTACGGGGCGGATCTGGAGTTGACTGCGTTGTTTGACGAGGAAGGCAACCCCCTCCCCGAGGAGAAGACCAACGGTACATGGCGTGCGGACAACTCCGGGGGGCTCTACCCCAATTGGGTGTGGGAGGATTCGTGCAGCCGGGACCAGTACATCGGCTGGATCGCTGCCTATGGCGCCTCTTGGGAAGTCATTAAGGACGACGATACGTTCTTAGACGAGCTCAAAGAGGAGTTCCAATCGGATGCGTTGAAACTGGGCCAGGCGTTGATGGAGGTCCAGGAAAGTGGATACGATCTGGAGCTTCCAGACGCCGACGGGCGAACGACTTTGCACGGGTATATGAACGAGAACAACCTGGACCGAGTGTACTTCCCGGGGATTCAAAACGGCTTCTACGCCATCATGGCTCTGGGTGTCGTTGGGACTCTGGTCTACGTCACTCAGGATGAAGCGTTGAAGAGCTACCTGTACGACGAACTCATCAACGAGCGGGATCTTCCGGGAATCTGCAAAGAGAGCATGATGCTGGTGGACGGAGGGCTGTTGACCAACTACTCCAATGTGAACATGGCTTTCCAGGGGGCCTGGTTGGCAGTGAGATACATCACCGAATCGCCGGCCGTGTCGGCCAAGCTGCGCTCCGTCCTCGCCTTCGAGTTGTATGACAATGGCGGCGAGCGGCCGCCTCGTGAAACGGCAGAGAGCTTTTACGACTTCATCTATGCCGGCGGGATGGCTGGGGCCACGGCGATGAGCGGCATGACCGAGGCTCCTGACGCCCAGGCCATGGCTCAGGGACTGCAGACCTTGCGATGGTTCCCGGAGCCGCCGTACTGGCAGTGGGCGAGGGAGAATTGCGACGAAGCGGAGATTGAAGCCTTTGAGTGCGTGGCGTTGGATGACAGCACCATCACCCTGTTGGGATACGAGGGGCGAAACGGTCAACTCATCGCAGACGCTCCGGTTCCCATGAACATCCGTCCCCACAGCAACTACCATTGGCGTTCCCATCCTTACGGGGTCAACGGCGACGGCGACGGCTCTGGAATGAACCCCGGAGTGGACTTCCGGTGGGCGTACTGGCTGGGACGTTGGACCAAATAAACAGGGTCATCTAGACACGCTATCTTGTTTTTGCCTCAACCCCGCGCTTCTGCAACTCTTCAATTATTCGATATACATGTGACCCAACTTTGCGCGGCCAGCGGTCAGTCGGGTTGATATCGGCTTCCCGGCAACGCAATGCGGCTTGGGCAATGTTCTCTTGTGAAAACTGGGTCAGGTCCAAATTCGACTTGTTGTAGTGACCCAAGGTTTCTCTCAGTTTCTTCTCATACATCCTGCACGAGGTCGCCTGGACTGATGCCTGTGTGAGGTCCTCAAAATGACTGAGAAGCCAGACTTCAAAGCACGGATTGCTGATGGCTAGGATGTAGTTTCGGTTCTGTCCATCGTGGCATACGGTCTTGAGATTGACCTTGTGCCAACGGTCCACATCAAGAACCAGGCAGAGGATGTCTCCTTTGCCTAAATCAACCTCTCTCTCGAACTGTAGCAACCGTTCGAGAACATGTTTGGGACTGGAGTGAGTATCCTTCGTCTCTAGAACCTGGATGTGCACCCGGGAACTTCGAAATATTTCGAAGTACTGTTTCTCTGTGCATTGCCCTTCGGTGGCAATGACCACCAGTGTGGAGTCACGATGGCCGCCGTCTTCACGATTCAGCGGTCTCTTCTTTCTGTATTTGCTATGCAACACCGTGTTCGTCCGCCTCATTCTGTTCGCTGCAGGAATTCAGAATCGTCGATGGCGAGTCCTCGTCAAATATGGGAACTCCACCGAACCGCCCTTGCAGGTAACCCTTCTCCAACTTCAAGTCTCTCCGAATATCGAATTCGGCCAGGGAATACAGGCGACTGTCTCCGTGCTCCGATTTCTCAGTGAACCAGATTTCGTCCCGCCGCAGGAGGTTCTGATCGAGCAGGTGGGATTCGTGGGTTGTGAACACGAGTTGGCTTTCCTGGATGGGTCTCATGTTCAAGAACAGATGGACAAAAAGACGGCTCAACTTCGGGTGTAGACTTCGGTCCATCTCATCCATTACATATACTCGTTCCTGAGAACCCAGATCCAGAAGGGCCGGTGCCAGATGAACCAGTCGACGGGTTCCGTCTGATTCCAAACCAAGGTCAAAACCCACGTGCTCTCTTCCATCGTTGCCTAACTTGTGGATGGCTCGTAGGGAATGGGCTTGGATTTTGCCATCCGTCGACGAGACTAGAACCGCCTCTCGCCCAACTCTGCCCACATAAAAGGTCTCGTTGTCCGCGAGCGCCTTCCTTAGTCTCTTGGAAGCCTCCCCGGGGAGAGCGTCCAGTAGTTTTTCCGGCGTCATGTCGAGGGGTTCCCAGGTGATGGATTCAACGCCGGTGTTCGCCATCTTCAGCAATTGTCCTAGGAAATCAACAAATCGGCGATCTGTGGACGCTCGAAAAAGCAATGGTCTGTATTCTGCATCCGGCAGCACAATCTGGAGGACGTCTCGAAACCAACGGTACAGTGGCATCATCTTTTCGAAGTTCCGCTCGGCTCCTTCGGTAAGGAATGGCTGGTTGGGGCGAGTCCCTCTTCCAAGGAATTCCAGGAACTGTCGGTCTTTGGATTTGCTCGCCATTTGCGCTCCAAAATCGAATACTGAATGTCCTTCTTCATCCACTTGGCGGATGAACCACTTCGCCTCGCGCCCTGCCCCTTTCACATACAACCACTCTTCCACAATTTGGCGAGCAGTCATCACGAGACCGTAGTCAAATACTCTTCCGTCCGTCTTGATCTGAAACTCCATCCGGGTGGGCTCGTTCGGTGAGTTCTCGTCTAATTGGAATGGTTCCAACTCAAGCAAGTCTTCGGGGTCTGTCCCTCCCACAATGAGTTCTCTGGCAAATAACATGGCCTGAACAAGGTTGCTCTTGCCCGAGGCATTGGCTCCATAGATGGCCCCCGCCCGCAGAATGCGAACGTTGGGTCCCTCGGTACTATCGATGATATGGTCATCGTGCCCCCTCTCCGGGGAGGCAATCATGTTCAGGCAGATTTCATCCCGAAAGGACAGGAAATTCTCGCAAGTAAAACGGAGAAGCATGGTGTTTCCTCTTTGTTTGCGACGAAAGTATCTCGCAAACTACAGTTTAGTGGATCGATGCTCCGTGTTTCAACCCCTTTTTTGACGTGAGGATGTGCCTGGCGGTGGGAACGGTTGCAGCCGTTCGTGAGATCCAGGGTGAATGAACTCGCATGCTGAGCAGGTGATCGAGAGGATTGTGACAACAAGGTTCTCCAGTTGAAATCCTACTTCACCAGTGGCACTGCAACCAGACGGTTTGGATCTTCCCTGAGATTTCGGGGAATTTCAGGTGCATTGATGTCCTCAGGGGTGACCCCCAATGCAGCGAGAGTGGTCATAGAGATGTCAAACAGTCTTGCCTGGTAGTCGGGCGGCTCGTTTGCTTCCAGAGGGCTGTCTTCGGGAAGGATAACGGTGGTGAGGACGTCGTTGTTGCCGTGGTCTGGACCGTAGTGTTCGATGTTCCCATGGTCGCTCGTGATGACCAGAACCCAATCGTTGTTGATGGCCACCGGGACGATGTCGGCCAAGGCGGTTTCCAGCGAAAGCATGGCCTTCTTGCATGCATCGAAGTGGTTCATGACGAGGTGCGCGATCATGTCAGCGCCGGGGAAGTTGGTCGCGATGACGTCGTACTTGCTCGAAGTCATCGCAGCAGAGAGTTCTCGAGCGATCTCCGGATGACGCATCTGCGGCACCTTGTAGAGATCGTTGTCGCTGGCGATCCCTTCGCTTCTTCCATAGGAAGAGACGATGATCTGAGTCTCGGCGGGCTCGAGAGGTCTTGAGCGGCGTCCCCGGGAGAACAGCCCCATGTGTTTCTCCTTGACCCCTTCAGTGAGGAAGAGGAAGCGGAAGTCGGGGTACTTCTTGTTGAGGAGATAGAGGACGTTGTGAGGGTGCGGCTCGTTTTTTACCACCATGTGGGCGCCGCCATCACCAAAGTCACTGTGGTATTCGATCATGGACCACATGACGAGGCTCTTGAAGGGGGTGATCCAGTGAAAATCATCCCAGGTGTCGAGCTTGTTCTTCTGAGTCGCCTGCTTCCGGATGAAATCGGTGAGACCCATGAGGGCAGCGGTGATGGGCTCTTGTCTGTCGGCACGGAAGATGGCGTTGAAGAATACTGTGTCTTCTCCCACGGTGCGAGGATTGCCCACGACAATGGGCTCGATCATCGGGTCGGTTTTGCCCCCAACGTGCTCCTGGCCGATGAGGGCAAAGGCCTCATCCAGGGACTGGACTTTTCGGCCCGTGTTCTTCACGACGGCGTCGTATTCGACTTGAATCATCCCCCCCTTGTAGTCCCGGTCCATGAACTGTCGTCCCAGGATCCAGGAGAGGCTTGACTCGGCGTTGTACTTCTTTAGCAGGGCTCGAAGCTTGTAGAGGAAACCGTAGCGGTCCCTTCCGTCCAATGTCTTGGAAACCAGGGAGGAGTCACCCGGGGAGTCTCGGCCGTCTAAGACCGCTTCCACCTGAAGGTTCTCCGGGGGGAGGGAGAGGCGCTCAAAGTACAGTTTGAAGAACGCTTCCATGTGGGGCCAAGCGCTGTGCACAAAGCCGTCATCTCCGTATTCGCCGGAGAGAAGGGTCTTGAAGACCACGAGGCCCCCTTTTCCGGCCCGGGTGAGATCCCGGTTCAGCGCGTCGTTCTCAAAGAACTCGTCGGATTTTATGAGATCGCCGATCTGCCGGGGGATCTGTCGTGCGACAGCGAGGTTGAAGAGTTGCTGATGCCCCGTGTCGGAGTTCCCCATGATCTCCGGTTCCATGGCTTCCTGCCCAGTGAAGACCCCCGCCGTTCGGGTGATCCATGTCGGGCGATTTTGTCTGAGAGAGAAGATATAGGGGGTGTTAACGGCCCAGGGTGCGTAGTGGAATTCTTCGGCCACCTGGACTCTGATTTCATTGGTGATCTGGCGAAATTGCTCATCCCCGATGGATGTTCGAAGGGCGCACCGTGCTTGGCGAATCTGCGTGAACAGATCCAGCCAGTCGCCTTTGGAACGATCGCTCCAGGCTCGCGCCACGCCATGAGACGTTGGGGCCAATGCTGCCTGGACGAGCTCCTCGTCGCCGAGGATTCGAATCATTTTCTCTTGAAGTTCAGAGTCGAGGCGCTGCCACATTGTGGAGACAATTTTCCACTCGGTTTGTGGATGCAAACCCAATCCATCGAGGACGACGGTGGCGCTTTTACCGGTAAATTGTTTCTTCAGGCTCATGATCCCTCCGGTGAAATTGCAAGGCGGGTGTTCTTCCTACTGGATGTCATCACCTTTGGAGCGAAGCTCCTGGAAGAAGGAGAATATACGCTCGGCAACATCCCGGGGCAACCCTGGAACGTCGTTCAAAGCCTCCTGGGAAGCGTTGGAGATGGCTTCGTAGGAGCCAAAATGGCGGATTAGATCCATGCGCCGCTTTTTCCCAATTCCCTCAATCTGAAGAAGAGGGGAGGTGAGCACCCGTTTCTTTCGTTTCTTTCGGTGGAAGGCTACACCGAAGCGGTGGGCTTCGTCCCGCAGGCTCATGATGAAGTGCATCACCCGGGAGTGGGACGCGATGGGCAGTGGTTCGTCGCTGTCAGGAAGAAGAATTCGGTCCACGGGGAGGTTCTTCTCCTTTCGAGCTTTGGCGATCGCTGCCAGATACACCGGGGTTTCGAGATTCTCAAAGAGGGGGGCAACTGCTCGAAGCTGTGGGCGTCCGCCGTCGAGGACGATGAGTCGCGGGGTGGAGTCGTCGCCCAGTTGTTTCAGGCGTCTGGTGACTACCTCTCGCATCATGGTGAAGTCATCAGTGGTGGCACCTCTGATATGGAAACTGCGATACTCCTTCTTAGAGAAGACTCCCTCCCTGGCCACGGCGATGGAGCCCACCGAGTCGCTTCCCTGGAAGGAGGAGATGTCGACGCATTCCACCACTTCCGGCGAAAGAGGAAGATGGAAAGCTTCTTCCAGTTCCCTCTTCAGTTCTTCTCGTGAGGATGCGCTTTCGCTTTCCTTTTGCACGAGCAGAGCCGCATTCTTCTCGGCCATTTCGATGAGTTTGAGCTTGGAACCCTGCTTCGGAGTGGCAAAGGAGACCTTGTGTTTCCACTCATCGGCGAGGAGTTCGGCGAGGGTTGTGGCCTGGTCGGGGGGCAATCGACTGATGACAAGCTGAGGAGGCTCGTGGACTTCGTAGAACTGGAAGATGAGGGATTCCAGATCGGTTGTCGTGGGGGCAAAGAGAGCTTCGTTGAAGAACGAGCGGGTTCCAACGACGAGGGAGTCTCGAACGTGAAGTACGTAAACGGCCCCTC
>CALFHQ010000373.1 GCA_937876385.1 uncultured Pseudomonadota bacterium | reverse complement strand
GCTCACTGCCCAACCTGACCCTGTTTGATTGTGAATCAACAAGATCCTGTTTAGATGTCCTTCGTTTCGGGTGGCCAGCCGTTGAGGTAGGGAGGTTCGGTGGTTTCGTCGGGGGTCTCCAGAGCCTTTCTGGCCGCTCGGATGCACTCCACTACGATGCCTTCGTGGTAGTCCTCGACCATGTCGAAGGCTTCCAGAGCATCGAGGTCTCCCAAGCGCCCCAGGACGATTGCCGCTTCACAAATCACGGTCTTATACCCGTGGTCCTCCCTCTTTCGCAGGATCCGGCCGATGGCTCCTGTGTGCTGTCCGGCTTCCTTGAGCCGAACCAGTTGATGCAGGGCCTCTCGGGCGATGGCGGGTTCGGCGCTTGCCAAGTAGTCGGCAAGCTCTGATGCTGCCAGTTTGCCCCTCATGGCGATGAGCTGGAGCCAAACCTGACGAGCCTTGTAGGTTGCGGGGATCAAGCCGTCTCGGGTGAGCATCTTCAACTGCTCGTTGGCGAAATAGCTGCCCATTGTCTGTGCGGTCTCTATGGCAGATTCCACTTCGAGGAGTTCTCGTTCTCGAATCTCGTTCTCTAACTGCGAGAGGGTCTTTGGCTCGGTCATATCATTCCTCAACGGTTGAGTTCACTGTTCCGTTCGACGGCTCATGTCTCGGCAGACACGGCGAATCACGTACCCCGCAAGAAGCCACATGGACACCGCCAACAACAGAAACAACAGTAGATACACCAACGGTGCTGCCCAGGTTCGCCACCCCCCTTCCGACAGAGGGGTGGGCATCTCATCGTGAGCCAACCCGGAGAGCCACGGATGCATTGCTCCGACGAATTTTTCCGCCAGGAGGGTCTCCAGCCAGAACAACCCCCCGGACAGCACAAAAATCCAGCTAACGAAGAGCATGGGGACCAGAAGTCCCCAGGCAGTTCCGGCGAGGTGCCCAACGAAATTGACGCCAGTCGCCTGAGTCGCCTGGCTGATGTGTTCGATGCCAGGAAGTCCGATGGTGTAAAAAGCTGCAAAGACGAGGACGAAGGGGAAGGCTCCTTTGTCTCCGTCCTTGTTGCGGTAACCGTATGGAGTGAGCAATGCGGCGGCTCCCATGATGGCATACACCGCTGGACTGGCGCCAATGAAGAGCCCTTCGGGGTTCCACATCACTGACACAAGCCCTGCCACAGCTCCTCCGCCGAAGAAGACCAGGAAGAAGAGGGGCAACCCGGCCACAGCGAGAACCGACGGGGCGAATGCCAGAATCGCCACCATGTTGGAGAAGAGGTGGCGCCAACCTGCGTGAATGAAGAGTTGGGTCACCAGCTTCCAGGGAGCTCCCGGCAAGTCGGTTGCGTGGAGCCCGAGGGTCCGAAACTGCCCTTCGAAGATGAACTGGCACACTGCGAGCGTTCCCAGCAAGATAGCCACTGTGAGGCCGGGGCCCACCTGGTTGATATCAAAGGGTAGTTGTGGTGGTTTGGGGTCGGGGCAGACGCCCCGGTCTCGACCCAGTTCCTGGTGCAGCTTATGGGCGAATTGATTCCATATTCTCCGCCCGATGCTGCTCAGGGTCTCCTTCATTCTTTCGAGTCGTGCTCCCGGATCTTTCGGTTGAGTTCTTCGGCATTGACCACGAGGGTCTTTTCGTCAAAGGCGAACTCCGCCGATGTCTCGTATTCGGCGCTTTCGTTTGCGGCGAAATCAATTGCCATTTCATCGAATTCCATCTCGGCTTCCAGGTGTTCCAGCTCGGCAAACACCGACAATGCGTGGCTGATGGGTCGTTTCAGTTCGCTGATTCGTGTGTGTTCCTCTTTCAATTGCTCGGTGAGGTAGCGGGTCTGGTCGGAAGCGTCTTCTCCCCGAGACGCCAACTGAGCAATGGCCCTGTCCTTGTCCTGGATGAGTCGTTCGAGATCCTCGATGGTCTCCTTGTATCCGGCCTCCAAACGATGGAACAGCTCTCCGAAGTTGTGCTGTGTGGTCTGGTTTTGCTCGGTGTGCTTGAGCTTCTCTTTGAGTTCGAGGTTCTCCTTCTGGAGCTGCCGAACGTCCTTGCTAACCTGGGCAGAGAGGCGAAGGTCCTGCTGAAGTTCCGTGACCCGATGGCGATATTCTTCGAGCTCTCGATTGAGCTTGGCGAACCCGTCGGGGAAGGAATCCTCGGCGACCAGCTCATCGGGATCGGCGACTTCGAAGGGTCCATCGAGATCCTCGGGCCCCGTTTCAGATTCTCCTTCGTCACCGATGAGATCATACATGACGCTCTTGACGAGTTCATGGTCCAGCGGCAGGAGGAGGTATCGGTCGGCTCGGGTGGGCAACTGGCGGTGTTTGGCGATAAGGTCTTCCTGGTCGGGTTCTCCCACAACAACCAACGGGAGGGCTGCCAGATCATCGCTTCGCCGAAGCAATCGAAGAAGTGAGAAGGCCCGAGTCATGCCGGCGTAAACCACAACAGCCGCTGGCATCGTCTCCCGAACGGCCTCGATGCAGTCCGACATGGACTGGGTCAGATCCACGGCGATGTCGGTCTGGGCAAAAATCTTACTGAACTCGTCGTGACAAGCGCCGGAATCGTCAGCAACTAGAATGTGTGTGACCATGGTACATCCCCTACCCCAAGACATTTCTCACGGGATCGATGTTAGGAGACGAGGGGTTGCGAGTCAAGGATTGACTTCAGGACGGGTTCTTGGGGATTGGAGGGGGGCTCAGCCGTTCTTGGCAGCGAAGTCGGCCATGAATTGCGCCAGGTGCAGGGCTCCTTCAACGGGCATAGCGTTGTACACGGAGGCTCGGCAGCCGCCCACGTCGCGGTGGCCCTTCAAGCCCACCATTCCGTCTTCGGTGGCGGCAGCGATGAACTTCTTCTCCAACTCTTCGGTGGGAAGGCGCCAGACGATGTTCATCAACGAGCGGACTTTGGGGTCCACGGGGCAGCGGTAGAAACCGTTGCTGTCGTCCATGGCACCATAAATGGCGTCTGCGCGCTGCTGTGCTCGCCGTTCCATCTCGTCCATTCCGCCAATCTCTTTGACATGGTCGGTGACGAGCTTGATGGCGTATATGGGGAACACCGGCGGGGTATTGTACAGAGAGTTCTTGGGCGCGTGGGTCTTGTATCCCAGGTACGCCGGCAGGTCGCCGCGGCAGCTTGCCAGAACATCGTCTCGAATGATGACCAGGGTTACACCGGCGGGGGCCAGGTTCTTCTGGGCGCCTGCGTAAACAAGTCCGAACTTCTCCATGGGCAGTCGCCGGGAGAGGATGTCACTGGACATGTCGGCCACCAGGGGCACATTCCCGGTGTCGGGCCATTCCTTCCACTGAACGCCGCCGATGGTTTCGTTGGAGGTCACGTGAACGTAGGCTGCGTTGGGGTCGAGGTCCATGGAATTGGCTTCCGGGAGGGTGGTGAAGTTGTCCCCTGCGCCGTCGTAGACGATGCGGGGCTCGCCCACTTTCCGGGCGTCGGCGAGGGCTTTCTTTGCCCAGGCGCCGGTCAAGGTCATGTCGATCCCCTTCTTCTCCCCAACGAGGTTCATGGGAACCATGGTAAACTGCAGGGTGGCGCCGCCGCCCAGGAACATGACATGGAAGTTGTCGGGGATCTCCAACAGCTCTTTGATGTTGGAGATGGCGCTATTGTGGATCTCATCGTAGGTCTTCGAGCGGTGGCTCGTTTCCATGAGGGACATGCCGATTCCCGGGTACTCTACGAAGTCCTTCTGAATCTTCTCGAGGACGGGCAGGGGCATCGTGGACGGACCGGCAAAAAAGTTGAAGACTCGGTTCATAGCACTCCCTCCTTCTGGTATTTCTCGACATAGGCCACGATTTCGTCGCCGATGCGCAACAGGTTTTCTTTGCTGCTGGCACCCAGGTGGGGCAGCATGAGGACGTTTTTGGCCTTGAGGATCGGGTAGTCTGCCGAGGGGGGATCAGACGGCCACACGTCGGTGGCGTACGCCTTGACTTTGCCACTTTCGAGGGCTGCGACCATGTCTTCGGCGTGGACGACTTTGCCACGGCCGGTGTTGATGACCACAACACCGTCTTTCATCCCTGCGATGACATTCCCATTCACCATCCCCTCGGTATCCGGAGTGAGCGGGGTGTGGATGGAGATGTAGTCGGCGTCCTTCAAGGCGTCGGCCATGACGGGGATCATTTCGGCGTGGGGGTTGGACTTCACGAAGGGGTCGTAGGCCACGACTTTCATTCCAAAGGCGCCGGCACGTTTGGCCATCTCGGTGGCGATGTTCCCGGCACCAACGAGGCACAGGGTCTTGCCATACAGTTCAGTGCGCTTGAGTTCCTTCTTCAACCACTGCCCCTCGGCCATTCCGTTGTGTCCCGCAACGACGTGGTTTGGAACCGCAATCATCATGGCAAAAGCCAGCTCCGCCACGGCGATTCCGGAGGCCTTCGGGGTGTTGTGAACGATGATTCCCTTCTCTTTGGCGTAAGGGACGTCGATGTTGTCGATGCCCCCTCCCCCT
>CALFHQ010000372.1 GCA_937876385.1 uncultured Pseudomonadota bacterium | reverse complement strand
TCGAAATCGGGGGTGATATCAGTGACACCGACCCCAGCGAGAATCAGCGCTTCGGGTGCGACGTCCACCTGGGCCAAATCCAGGGTGTCCCCAACCCCACCGGTGACCTCGCCGGCGACGGCATCATCCAGCTTCTGGGTGTCACCCGTGGTTAACCCGTCGGCCGTCGAGCCGGTGCAAGCGGTGGATAGAAGTGCGGCGAAGAGCATTGCACTGCTAAGGGGCAAGCGGAGACGATTCATGGAAACCTCCGGGAGGTAGTTGGAGCGATTGTACGGCGCCCCAGGGACGTTTTCAACCGCAGCGAGAACCGGCAGCGATGGTTGAGCGAACGACATATCATCTGGTTCGCATCCCGAAAATCACTGTGCTATCCTTCAACTCCTTTGCTGGGGCGAGGCTGCGTTCGTGGTGTGTGACACAGTCCGCCCCTTGACCGTTGATGTGGATTGTTCCGACAGCACCTCCAGGAGGGCCCATGAGCAATGCAACGCCTCTTTCGCCAATGGCCAAACCTCGCTTTGGTCGGGATCTACTTTCCCAAGTGCCAAACGAGTTGTTTCAGAATCCCGCAGTCTTCGTTCAGCCGGAACCCTGGTCACTGGTGAGCCGGTTCTTTGACCCAGAGCGGTGCCACGTCCATGAGGTGACCTCCATGGAGCACGAGCTCGTGCGCTCGGTTGCTGAACCGCTGGGAGACCGATCGGCGATTTTCGGTATTGGAGGAGGATCCGCCATCGACATGGCCAAGTACGTCGCCGCTGAGCACAATCTGCCGCTGGTGTTGCTTCCGTCGATTCTGTCCGTGGATGCCGCCTTTACCAGGGCCGCGGCGGTTCGGGAAGGGAGTTTGGTGCGCTACTTGAAATCCGTGGTTCCAGACCATCTGCTCATTGATTTTGGCTTGCTCAAACAGGCACCGCCACTACTGAATCGGGCGGGAGCAGCCGACGTGTTGTCGATCTTTACGGCCTTGTGGGACTGGCGGGAAGCCTCTGTCGTTGAAGGAGAACCCTACGATCCAAAGGTCGCTGAACAGTCTCGGGTGCTGTTGGACCGCTTGCTGAGTCATGCCTCGCAAATTCGCGATTGCAGCGACCAGGGGCTTCGCTTGTTGGCGGAGCTTTTCGTCGGTGAAGTGGCATTGTGTGAGCAGGTGGGGACTTCGCGGCCCGAGGAGGGAAGCGAGCACTATTTGGCGTACTGCGTGGAGCGGCTCACCGGTCGCTCGTTCATCCACGGACAGTTGGTGGGTCTGTGCATCGACGTTGTGGGGAGAATTCAGGGACAGGATGTTGCCCCTATCCGTCGGTTCTTGAAGGAGGCTGGGTTGGATTGCAGTCTGGAAGCAGTGGGAGTGACTCAAGACGAGCTGCGCAAGGCCTTGACCATGATGAAGGAGTTCGTCGCAGGGGAAAGCCACTTGCTCCCCGGAGTGTTCCATTTCAGACCGGCCATTGGGGCGAAAGAAGCCGACCGGCTGGTGGCCGAGCTGGATTGACTTCCAACTACTCTCCTTGCCAGTCGCCCAGGAAGAGGGGTGCAGGGGGAGCCGTTGCGTTCTTCATGAGTACCTGTTCGTACGCCGAATCCGCCTCGAAATGTTCGCTGGCCAGTGCCGCAAATGCCTCCAGCAGTTGAGAAAAGGAAGCGCTTGCTACGTCAATTCGAGTCCCCGGGTCGTTGATGGGGTGGTAGAGGCCCCACGTTGGCTTTGCGTAGTACTTCCAGGTCCACGGAGCCCAGTGAATGCCACGGGCGTTCAGGCGTTCCAGCACCAGGTCCATTCCCTCGGAAGCCCATTGAACGCTGTTGGTACCATCTGCCCCGGAAAACTCTCCCATGAACAAGGGACAACCGAATCGGTCGAGGTAGAAGGAATCCATGGACTCGATGTCCTTGTCGATGCGAACCAGGTAGTCCGCTGCCGAATCTCCACCGGGGTAACGATGAATGGAGAACATCGCATTCTCCCAACCCATTTCCACAGGAGAGCGCAACTGCGAAAAGGGTCGGTAGCCGTCCTCGATCAGGACGATGTGGTGGGCATCCACGGAGCGAACCGCCTGGTAGAGCGTGTCGTGCACAGCGGCATATTCTTCCACCGAGGGAAAGTTCATGGGCTCGTTTAGAAGGTCGTACACGGCGATGTGGGGGTCGTCGGCAAAATACTGTGCCAGCGCCTGCCAGAGACGCGCAGTTCTGGCAATACACTCGGGTCGTTCCCAGAGGTGTCCGCCGTCGGCCAAACCCTGGTGCCAGGAGGTGCTCTGCCCCCCGGGAGCGCCGTGGAGGTCCAGCATCAGGTAGACTTGATGCTTGCGAGCCCAAAGGGCCAGTTGATGGAGCATCTCCCATCCTTCCGCACGAAAGTGAACGTCTCCTTCATTGTCGGTTTCCAAGGACTGATACCAGATGGGCACCCGAATCAGGTTGAGACCCAGATTGGCCACGCGCTCGACGTCCAACTCAGTGATGTAGCTGCGCTGAAACGCCAGTCGAAGTTCCTCCATCAAGGCGTGCCCAAACCGGCCTTGAAGCCACTTCCAAAGAGACTCTTCCTCCTCCACCCACGGCTGGCTCATAAACCAGTCCCAGAGTTGCTCCACGGCAGGTGCCTGCTCCGCCGACGCATTGGCGGACATGAAGGAGCGCCACTCCATCACAAGGGGGTAGTGAGAGCGCCGTTCCAGGAGCCAGTCCAGTGCGGTTTCGTCTTCCGCCTGTTGCAGAAGAGCCCCAACTCCCAGTTGCGACGCACGCTCGCGAAGCTGGTCCAGAAGATCCCCTTCGTCGGCTTCTCCGATGCCCGCAATCCATGTCTCCATCATCAACCAACTGCCAAAGTTGATCCCCCGCAGTGCCACTGGATTGCCCGTGTCATCCACGACCTCAAGGCCATCCACGTGGAGGAAGGGCAACGTCGCAGCCGTCGTAACCGGCGGCCTGACCGGGAATGGAGCTGCATTCGGCTCGCAGGAACTCGGAACTGAAGTGTCGGAGGAGTCGGCGTCCTGGAGGTCGGAGAACTCCCTACTGTCCTCCCCCGTCTCGCCGGTGGAGTCCCCCAGGAGGCCGTCCAGCGAGGCGTCGGTCAGCGTGTCAGTTCCCCGTCCATCGTGGAATGCATCTGCGACGCTCCCCGATTCACCGGAGCAGGCACCGGCGATCATCAGGAGACATGCAAGAAGAAGGTGCGGCGAGAGCCCCCATTGTGCACGAACCTGTGGAATCGACACGTTTGTTCCTCCCTTTGGGGTCTGCCCAACTTCCTTGAGGGTGTTGCGGTCCGACCCATTCTCCGGTCGTCTGGAGCCACGGATTATCGAAGCATGTTTGAGGGGGGGGCGTCAAGAATGGAAGAGTATGCGAGAGTGTTGTGCGTCTTGTGCGGCGACTGTCGTTCAGGCGTTCTTGTTGGTCCCGCAGGCGCTCTTTCCGCACGCAGTGTACATTGGGCAGGTGCCCGCCAGGCCGGTGAGGATGGGGATGATACCGAGGTAGCCCCAGGCAGTCTCGGGTCCAACAAAGGCCAGCGACAAGATGCCAACGCCAATGGCGACGCGAATTACGCGCTCGACGGGGTGTACGTTTCGTATCGTCAGTTTTTCCAGCATGAGTACCTCCTTTGGGAGGGCAAGCGGTCCTCCGCATGGTCATGAGATAGTCACGGGGAAGTGTCGTTGGAAGTCCCGGAATCAAATTTCGAGGGTGGACTTTGGGATTGGAAGATGGGTAGAATGCGCCGACAGGAGGCAGACATGAGACATGTACAGGCAGTTTTGGTGTTTATTTTTGTGAGTCTTTGGGCATTTGGCGCGGTCGCCTACGAAGCGGAGAAGGTCCCTTTGACCTTCGAGCACGAACAGGTGGTTCTCGATGCTTTCGAATACGACACCGGTTGGTGGCCCAGCAGTGGAATGGTGCAAACCGGTTTCAATGTTGTGGTGAACGGAAATCTGGCGGTGGAAATGGACGGCGTGGCCAACCTCGCATGGCCCGAGCCCTTTACCCTGAGTCTTTCCGCCAAACCCCAGGATGGAACCCTCACCGCAGGATACGGGGTGGATGTCGCGGCCCGAATCAAGCTGGACTTGTTTGGCATGTACGAGGGTGAATTCGACGTTCCTTACAGCCCCGGGATGCTCCAGTTCGAGCAAACCCGAGTGTTTGCTCCCTTTGTTCTTCCGGGAGCCACCGAGCGTCCTGTGGAGATCACGGTATCTGGAGACAAGGTGCAGCTCTTTGACACTGGGTTTGATGTGCTCAGTGGGGTGAGCGTCAATTTTCGGGCAGATTTGACTGGTGACATGGTATGCACCTTCGCCGGTGTGCGCATCGACCTGGGAAATGACCTTGCTCTCGATGCTGCCGGAGAAGGGGTGTCCGTTCCCCAGGAAGCCGGTTACCTCTCCACCCACGCATTGGATTACCTCGGAGAATCGACTTGCTCGCTGCAGTTGACCATCATTCCCGCCATCGAGGTGTGCGCACCGGTTGTCGATTGCGTCGAGTTGCCCGCAGTGGAAATCCCCATCCAAACCGCAGAAAACGGGGGCGAAATGGTCTTCGAAACAGTGAACGTCGAACACAAGATTCCCGGAATCGCAGTGAACCAGGGCGCCCTGGCCTTTGGCGAAGTCAAGGTTGGAGACGAAGCATCCCTGGACCTTCCCATTCAAAGCGTTGGTGAGGCACTCCTCAACCTGGAATATGTGTTGGAACCGGAGGGAGCTCCCTTCGAGTTGTTCCCCGGGGACCAGGCGATTCCTGTGGATGGTGAAGGTGGGATTTCCGTTCGCTACGCTCCTACCAAAGTCGGCACCCACGAAGCCACCCTGCGCATCTTGTCCAGCGACCCGTACACTCCGGAGTTGGTTGTTTCCATCACCGGTGCCGGGGTTGCCGAGGACGTTCCCGCAGAGGATGTGGTGGAACAGGACTCTGTTGATGAGGATTCCATCGGGAAGGACATGGGGGAAAGTAACGAGGACGTCACCGGCAACGGAGATTCCATGGGAGACGAC
>CALFHQ010000371.1 GCA_937876385.1 uncultured Pseudomonadota bacterium | reverse complement strand
CACCCTGGATTTGGCCCAGGTGGACGTCGCTTCCGAAGCGCTGATTCTCGCTGGGGTCGGCGTCACCGATATCACCCCCGATTTCGAGCCCTACACCGACTTGAATGCAAACCAGATCCGGGATCCGGACGAGCCCTTTGAAGACCTCAACGAAAATGGCCAGTTTGACACTCTGGAGATGGGCGGGTTCGGTCTGCGACATCCCACAGCGGTACTGCACCCCCTCACTGCCCGTGCCTTGGCTCTCCGGGTGCATGGCGAATGGTTCGTTCTGGTGGCCGTGGATTCTCTGGGTATCGGTATCGGACGCTCCGAAGAGATCCGAGACCAGGTCATGGCGGCGTTGGATCCCGCCATAAACCTGCCCCGAGAGCGACTGCTCATCGCGAACATACACACCCACGCAGCCCCCGACACCATGGGTATCTTTGGGGAGATGGGGGTGGATCAGGTTTACATAGAGAAACTGGTGCATAGGACCGCCGAAGCCATTACGATTGCATTGGCTGCGGCTGAGCCGGCTTCCCTGGCCGTTACCCATGCAGATGTGCCTGAAGCGGTTCGGGACATCGATCCCCCGAACCTGACGGATCCCTACGTTGGGATTATTCAGGTTCGTAGACCCGACGGCAGCGCCATCGCCACCCTCATGTCCATTGCAAACCATCCCGAAACATTCTGGAAAGAAAACACCCGCATCACACCGGACTATCCTCACTACCTTCGCACCGCCATTGAGGAGCACGAAGGGGGCACGGCGTTTTACTTCAGCGCCGATCTGGGTTTGATGCAAAGCCCGGAGGAGGTCGCCGAGAAGAACGAACCACGCGCGATGGCCGTCGCTACGCTGTATTCCGATGCAGTTCTTGCACAGTTGGACGGCCTCGAATCCCTCCCCGACGAAGCCCTTGCCTTTGCGTGGCAATACCGAACCGTACCTGTTGTTCTGGAGAATCCAGAACTCTATATCGGGCTGGTTGGAGGGATGTTGGATGGGTATGACGGCTGGCTGTACAAGACCGAGGAGCCCCCTTGCGACTTCTTCGGTTGTCTCGATTTGCCTGTGGCCACGCTGCGCCTCGGTGATGCAGTGACATTGGTCTCTTTACCCGGGGAGTTTGTTCCCGAGTTGATTCTGGGTGGGATCACCCTTCCTGAGGTCTACGACGGGCTCTATCCTGATGCCCCTGACGAGCCGGTGATGCTCCCTCACATCCAGACAAAAGAACGCTTTCTCCTGGGTTTGTCCGGCATGGACTGCGGATACGTATACCCAAAAATGCAGCACGACCCGAAGAACCACTTCTCCCAAAGCCACACCCCCGGTCCAAATGCCGCCATGAATCTGATGACCGCCGTTACCGAAATGCTGGACGCATTGAACGCACAGTAGCCGCAGCAACATTCCTGAAGGGTACACTCAGCCAAATATTTCAAACTCCGTTCTCCTTCCAACCCTGCGCAAATTTCGATATGCTGGGGCCAATTGCAACCGTGACACCGGCAACGTTCTGCATTCTCGTTGGGGAGGACTCTTCCATGAACCGTGGTTTCATCGTTCTGTCTGGCATGGCACTCCTGGTCGCAATCTGCTTTTCCTCTTGTGGGAGCGGCACTTCGGTGAAGACGGACGTCATCGTCTTCAACACCGACACCCAAAGCCGCGTCGACGCTGCCTGCACGCCCAACTGTAGCGACAAGGTTTGCGGCGACGATGGTTGTGGTGGAATTTGTGGCGTCTGCACCAACCCGTGCACGGGAACCCCGGACGAGGGACTGTGCGTGCAGGGGCAATGCGCCGAGCCATACTGCTGCCCTGAGTGTGCTGGACTCGAATGCGGTGACGACGGGTGCGGTGGCAGTTGCGGGGAATGTGAAGGGAACGGCGAATGTGTCGAAGGCGCTTGTGTTTGCGAGCCTGATTGTCAGGGACGCAACTGCGGAGACGATGGCTGCGGCTCGCAATGCGGGGTGTGCAGTCCCAAGGAAGAGTGCCTCAACGGAACATGCCATTGCGCCTTTCTCCAGTGTGGTGACGCCTGCTGTTTTGAAGACGAAATCTGCTATGAAGACTCCTGCTGCAAGGCTACCTGCAACGGAGTGGAGTGTGGCGTGAACAAGTGCGGCGAATCGTGTGGGGACTGCCCCGAGACAGAGGTCTGTGTGGCCAACGAGTGCTGCACTCCCGACTGTTCCGGCAAAGAGTGCGGCCCCGATGGGTGCGGCGGTCAGTGCGGCGATTGCGGCGACTTGCCCTGCGAGGAGTTCCTTTGCTGCGTCCCGGATTGTGAGGGCAAACAGTGTGGACCGGACGGGTGTGGATTCGAGTGTGGACAATGCACCGGAGCCTTTGAGAACTGCGTGGACGGGGTGTGCGAGTTGGATCCCTCCGCCGTGGGCTGCTCGGACGGAACCCGGGAGGGATTCGTGCACGTCGGTGCCTACCCCCTGCTGGCCGGCTGTGGCGGCGCGTGGGACATCCCCGGGATTCACAACGAGGTGCCGGCTTGCGAACGCCGAGCCGGAAACGACGGAGAGCAATCCGACGGTGTTGGCTGCAACGTCACCGACCTTTGCGCCGAGGAATGGCACGTGTGCCTGGGAAGAGACGACGTGGCCTACCGAAGTCCCAAGGGGTGTGAAGAGGCCATGATCGATGCGGAGAGCCCGGCCTTCTTTCTGGCTCGCACCTCGTCCACCGGGGCTTTCAACTGCGCCCCGGACACCATCGGCTCACCCACAAGTGTCAATGACCTCTTTGGATGTGGGGATCTTGGATGTCCCATCGACCAAGCGTCCTGTGCCCCCCTCGATCGAGGCAGCCACGACCTTTGCAAAGGGATTCGAAACAAGCCTACCAGCACCTGCGAATGCTACTTCCTGGGAGAGTTGAGCCCTTCAGACGCAAGCTATGTCGAGGGGGACTTCGAGACCGTGAAGTGCGCTCCCAGCAGCGGAGGTTGCGGTTGGTGCCTTCCACTGGACTATTGGAACAAGAAGCTCGGAGTGACCCACCCCGATGCCTGGGAGTGCGGCACCAACGGCCAGCAAGAAGCCAACAATGCGGTGAAGAACTACCCCGACCAGCAAGGGGGCGTCCTCTGTTGCCGGGACCAATGCGCCACCGACGAGGAATGCGGCTCTGGAGAAGAATGCGTCATGGCGACTTGCCAGCCAACCACCTGAGTCAATCAGCAAGTTCCTGTTTAGCATCCAACTTCCCTCCTTCTTGCCTTTGCCCAAACCAAGTGCCATCATTAGACACAGGAAGGAATATTGCCCCAATTAGAACCGGCGGACCGAGGAGAACACCATGAAGCGAATCAGGTACATCAGTCGCTTTGCCGACGCACTCACCAGTGAAGAAATCACGAAGATTGCTGAATCATCAGCCCGACACAACCGAGAAGTGGGCGTCACCGGTATGCTCATCGCCTCTGGAGAATTGTTCTTTCAGATTATCGAAGGGGCGGACGACAAGGTCGATGCGCTGTACGAGGCTATCTTGCGGGACGAACGCCACAACAATGTTTTGACGCTGTCCACGGAACAGGGCCCGGAGGTTCGACGCTTGTACCCCGATTGGTCCATGAAGAAGTTCGACCTGAGCCTCGAGGTCTCCGATCGCGCCGAGCTGGCCAAATCGCACCTGAACACCGTATTCCAGCTCCACTCAGTCCTCGCAGACCTCATCGAGACCCTGGAACAGTTCACCTGGAGAGCTTTCGTAGCCGCAGAAATGCGTG
>CALFHQ010000370.1 GCA_937876385.1 uncultured Pseudomonadota bacterium | reverse complement strand
CTCTCCAGCTTCGCTCAGGGCCTTCTTGACCCCGGTCTTCGTGATCTCGTGCAGCAGCACTCGGTAGATTTTGGGGGCTTCTTCCCCTTTCTTGCGCCCTTTCTCCAGTTCCTCCACGACGTGCCAGGCGATGGCTTCCCCTTCGCGGTCAGGGTCAGCGGCCAGATAGACGGCATCCACCCCTTTGGCGGCGTCTTTGAGCGCGGCGACCACTTTCGATTTGCCCCGAATGGTCTTCATGGTGGTCTTGAAATCATCTTCCACGTCCACCCCGAGGGTGTTGGTGGGAAGATCCTTGATGTGACCCACTGTGGCTTTCACCACGAAGCTGCGACCCAGGTATTTCGAGATGGTGCGCGCTTTGGCCGGTGATTCTACGACCATAAGCGATTTAGCCATGTTCCTACCTCTCCGTTTCAACGATGCAGTTATAATGATTGCCTGGGACCTTTTCTACCCAACCGCGAAGTTCCAGGTCCAGCAACAGGAGACTCAACTCGGCCATGGTGCCATTAAAAGCGCCGGCCAGGTCGTCTACGTGACCCCTCCCCTGGGCTATCAAATCCAGACAGATGCGGGACGATTTGTCAAGCTCGGAGTATTGGACCGTTGGCCGTGCATGTCTACGAAATGGCAGTGATTTCGGTGGCTTACGCCCCAAGTGGCCCCCTGTTGAAATTCCTCTCCACAACGAATCCGGGTCCAATATCGCCGGAATTCCGCTGGCAAGCAACTCATTGCTACCCTCGAAGGGCGCTTCCCCCAGCGGCGCCGGGACTGAGAACACGGCGCGTCCCAGCTTCAACGCATAGCGAACGGTGTGGAGCGCGCCGCTCTGTTTTCCGGCTTGGGTCACAAGAATTCCTTGTGATAGCGCAGCAATGAGCCGATTGCGGAGCGGGAATAGTTGGGGGTGAACCGGGGACATTGTGGGCCGTTCGCTGACCCAACTGCCCCGCTCCAGCACCTCGTCAAAGAGTGCGCCATTCTCTCTGGGGTACGGTTTCGCCATGCCAGTTCCCATAACCACCACGGTGCTCCCGCCCCCGTCCAGGGCCGCTTTGTGTGCCACTGCGTCGACCCCTCGGGCCCCCCCGCTGACCACCACTCCTCCCAGCTCCCCCCAGCGTTGAGCGAAGCTCGCCGTCACCTCCCGGCCATACGAAGTGACCCTCCGGGCACCCACCAGACCCAACCTCGTTCCTTCCAATTCCAGCAAGGGGACTCCCCGACTCCAGAGAGCCACAGGAGGATCTGAGAGTTGGTTCAATGTTGTGGGCCACCCGGGGCATTGGGGGGAGAGCACTCGGATATTCAGGGCGAGACATCGATTCCTCTCCTCATCCAACTGCTTCCACAACGACGAGGACCCCAACGCACCGGCGGGGCTTCCTCCGTTGCGCCACCATTCTCGTGCCGAACCGGTGTGGCCGAGGCATCTTCGAACGGTGCTCTGTGAGTGTCCGGCGAGGAGCATGGCCACTCTAGCCCAGCTCTCCTCCAATTCTCCCAGGGATTCAAATGACTCGCTGTGTTGTCTCATTGTTTGGTTTCCTCCTTGTCAGGCCGGTAGCGTCGCTATAGTCTTTAACCGCCTTTGAAGTGCCTTTGTGCACGCCAGCAGGAGGAAACATGTCCGAATTTTCAGCCGGGTATTCCAGAAATCCCCTTCCCGTGAATCTCCCAATGCCCCTGGCCGGTCATGTGACTCGCAAGGAGCGCATGGCCACTTTCATGCGGGATCCGCTGGAAGCCACCGCGGTGGTTCTTGAGAGTGGTGCAAAGCTCTATGCCATTGTTGCCGTGGACATGCTGGTGGTCACCGAAGGACTCTTTGCCGAGGTCGAGGGGCGCTTGAAAGAGGCCGGTTTCGATGGACTGTACCTCACTGCGTCCCATACCCACTCGGGGATTGGCGCCTACTATGATGCAAAGGGAATTGGCTACTTCATGGGGAAGTTCCGCAAAGAGTGGAAGGACAACCTCGTGGACACCCTGGAAGCCACTGCCCTGGAAGCAAGAGCCGACCGAAAGCCTGTGCAGGACTTCCGTTTTGGAAGTGCGACGGTGCCGGGGATTACCATGAACCGTCGGGATGTCCGGGCCGTGGGGGACGATCGGGTGGTGACCCTCGAATTTATCCGAGAGGGGGGGGACCCGCTGGTGATTTTCTCGACGTCGGGACACCCGGTGGTGGTCTCCTGCAACCGGCCGGAGGTCGCCAGCGCCGACTACCCCGGGGAATTGCGAAAGAAGTTCGAAGCCACGGGTCGCCGTCCCCTCTTTCTGCCCGGAGCCTTGGGAGGGGTGAACATCCTCTTTCCGGAGATGGAGCTGGACCTCGATACCCATCTGGACATGGTCACGCGACAGCTCTTTGACGGGCTCAAGAAAGCCCTCGAAGGGGGAAAAACGGTGGCCGTCCCCGAAATAGCCTACGACATGGATCGCCTCTCCTTTGACATCTGTTTCCCCCCAACGGCGGTGAAGAATGCCCCTGCGTCAGTGGCCTTGAAGGGGCTGGTCGCTTCCACGGTGGGATACTTCTATTCCAGGAAGGTGTCCCCCCCCACGGTGATGGCTCCGGCCACCGTCTTGCGTATCGGTTCGGTGGTGTTGGCTGGGATGCCGGCGGACTTTGGACTCATGGCGACGTTGGATTTGCGGGACCGAATCCAGGGAGCCTATGGCCTTCAGTCGGTGGTGACTTCTCACACCAACGGCTTTGCCGGGTATGTCCATCTTCCCGAGGAGTACGACTGGCACAAGAGCGCTCGCAAGGAGTTCTTCCTGTATGAGAACGCCATGGGATGGTACGGCCGGGATGTCGGGAAACGGCTCAACGATTCGGTGATGAAATTGCTTGAGGGGTAAGGGGGGGGCCTATCTCCAGATGGGGATGTAAGCCTTGACGGTCAACTGGTAGAAGTTGTCATAAACGATGGCGTTGTATCCATCGATAACCTTCGTCCACTGGAAGGAGATGTCTGCTGGGATGTACAGAGGCAGCAGGGAGAGGGACGCTGCCAACTGCACTGCTTCCAGAGACTGCTGACCCAACAACTGGAGGGAGCGAGCCATCTGTACGAAGGCGGGGTCTCCCTTGAGCTCGGGTTCCTGAGAGTGCTGCATTCCGTATCCAATACCCAGCCCGAGTACCGCCAATTGGATGTTCAGTTGGGCCGTCCAATTCACGGACCAGCCTGGCGTGTACTGGAAGTTCCCTTCCAGGTTGGACAGGTCGGGGAAGGAGGCAGGGTCTAGCATCACGGCTTTGTCGTCGGGCTTGAGGAAGTTCGTGGGATAGTCCCGGTTCTGCTCGAATCCGTAGGCAGCACCGAATTCAGTGCTGAAGATGACGTCCAGCCAGAAGGAGTACTTGAAGAGGCGTACGTCATAGCCCTGGGTGAAACCCACAGCCCAGCCTCCGATTCCGGTCTCGATTTCGGGTCCGGTTCCGTAGGTCAGGTTGTTGTTGGGGTCGGGGACGTGTCCCGTGGGGAGAAACACTCTGGGGGTCAGGGCCACGGAGAGGCGCTCGTTGCGGAAGACGTTCCAGGAGAACCCGGTGTTGATGTCGCCCAGGAGCCATTCTCCGGCAGCTTTGGACTTGGGGGTCGCACGGCCCAGCATGGGAAGGGTCTTCTTGAAGAAATCGTATCCGGTGTACTTGGTAACATCGTTGACGCCCAGCAGCTTGCCGATGGCAGGATCCATCGCCTTGATTTGGGGATCGAACGAAACCGTCATGTAGGTGAACGGCAGTTCGATGTACCAGTCCAATTCGTCGATGATTCCGTAAGACATCTGGAAGGTGTGTCCCCCACCGTGTCCGCTGAGTCCCATGTCAATGGAGATAAGCTCCTTTCCTGTGCCGTCCTTGAATTGGATGGGAGGCATCACGGGACC
>CALFHQ010000369.1 GCA_937876385.1 uncultured Pseudomonadota bacterium | reverse complement strand
TCGATTGCGTGTTGCCCGGGGTGGGGCGGACGTGACACAATGGGACCATATCAGGCTACGGCCGGGAGATTTGACCATGCTACCAGCCAACAAGACGAAAATCGTGTGCACCATTGGGCCGGCTTCGGAGACGCTGGAGGTACAGGAAGAGTTGCTTCGGGCTGGGATGAATATTGCCCGCTTGAACTTCTCACATGGTGATTTCGCCTGGCACAAGCGAGCCATCGAAAGCCTCCGGGAAGCTTCTCGGAATACGGGGCACGCCCTGACCATCATGGCGGATCTCCCTGGGCCCAAGATTCGTCTTGGGGCCTTTGGCGAGGAGCCGGTGCGATTGGAACAGGGGGATGTGTTCACACTGACCACAGACGACATTTTGGGAAACGCAGAACGTGCCAGCGTTTCTTTTGAGCGCCTTCCAGAGGTCGTGCATCCGGGGGACGTCTTGTTTCTCAACGACGGGACGGTTCAATTGCTTGTCGAGGAGGTGGAAGGGGCGAATGTCCGGTGTCGTTCCCAGGGAAAGGGCGAGTTGATGTCTCACAAGGGGCTGAACCTTCCCGGCATCAACCTCGGTATCAGCGCGTTTACCTCACGGGATGCGGAGTGCCTCGGGTTTGCCATGGCCAACGGCGTGGATGCGGTGAGCCAGTCTTTTGTGGTGTCTGCTGCGGACGTAAAGGCTGTTCGCATCGAGGCCGAGAGGCTGGGGCATCGTCCCTTCATCATTGCAAAAATTGAACGAGCCGGGGCGCTGTCCAGCATCGAAGAGATCCTGGAAGCAGCAGATGGAATCATGGTGGCTCGAGGGGACCTGGGGGTGGAGACACCCATCGAGCGCATTGCGTTGGTCCAAAAGGAGCTGACTCGAACTGCAAAGCGCTTTGGCAAGCCGGTGATTACCGCTACTCAGATGCTGGCCTCCATGGTGAATCACCATCGTCCGACCCGGGCCGAGGCCACCGACGTTGCCAACGCCATCTTAGACGGCACCGACTGCGTCATGCTGTCAGAGGAATCCGCCATGGGGAGATTTCCGGTGGAGGCAGCGGGGACGCTGGCGCGTATCGCTGTGGCGACAGAGCCCTACCGAAGCCGGCGCGTCGAAGGGACGTGGAGGGATCAGGAGGTTCCTCTGGTGGACGCGATTTCCCGCAACGTGGAGCATACCGTGGCTGATTTGGGAGCAGTGGCCGTCGTTGTGCCGACGGTAACTGGGCACACAGCTCGCATGGTCTCTCGCTTCATGTTGCCGGTTTGGATTGCTGCGGTGAGTCCCGAAGAATCCACCTGCCAGAACCTGCAGTTTTCCTACGGCGTCCAATGCACGCACCAGCGCGAACATCCTGACTGCTGGAAGCCGTTTGCCCAAAGTCTCGTGAAAGACCAGGGCCTTGAGCGGGGGCTTGTGGTGCTAACAGAAGGGCCATCCAAGGACAATCCGGACGCCAACCACCGAGTCGAAATCATCGATCTAAGGGTCTAGCGTGGCAAACAGGATCTTGTCGATTCACAATCAAACAGGGTTAGGAAGAAGCTGGACCAACGCCAGCTTCTTTTGGCGGGGAAGGGCTTTGATTGCCAACTCCCGTCGTGAAGCACTGGGGCGGTCTTCGGCTGGTTCCCAGTAAATTGGGCAGACGGGCAGGCGGGCGCGGGTGTAACGAGACGCCTTGCCGGCTTGGTGTTGGGCCAGGCGGCGGGGAAAATTGTTGGTGATGCCGGTATAGAGGGAGCCATCAGCACATTCGAGCAAGTACACGCCCCAGCCCTCGGTGGAGTCGAATTCTGTTGTGGGCAACTGGACCATGGTTTGTTCCCCCT
>CALFHQ010000368.1 GCA_937876385.1 uncultured Pseudomonadota bacterium | reverse complement strand
TGTGCAATGTGCCGTTGAACCACCCTTGCCGCTTCACAAGATTCTGCTTGACCGGCCAGTCTGCCGATGGGAAAGTGGGTCCCGCACTGGCCGTGTTGTCCTCTTGGTGGTTGGAAAGAAAGCACGACTTGATCTAATGCATCCGGTTGGTGTCGATCCTGGGTCGGTGTTGGGGATGGCTCTTTCGTCCCTTGTCCCAGATGAAAAGGGCGTTCCTAGTCTTCATCACAAGTAAGGAGTAGCGATGTTGCCTTCGAGAAGAGCTTGCATCTTGTTTGCCTCGTTGATCCTGTTGACCACTCTGTCCTATTCCTGTTCTTTGGAACCAGAGCAGGCAACTGAGACCCTTCATGATGGACTGAAGCCTGACAAGTGTGGCGATGATCGTTGCAAAGGGGGTGAGACCCACGATACCTGTCCTGTGGATTGCCCCAGTGATTCCTGCAACAAAGATGGAGTTTGCGATCCAGAGGAAACCTGTGGCGAATGTAATGATTGTGGCATCACCAAGGGAAAGCCTTCTCAGCGTTGGTGCTGTGAGGGTGGTCTTTGCGTCCAGGGTACCTGTTTGACTGACTGTTCTACCCAGTCCATGGGAACCGGTGTGTGCGGTGACGGAGCATGCGGATTGGGGGAAGACTGCGGAAGCTGTCCCAGCGACTGTGGGGAATGTATTGTATGCGGTGACGGGGTTTGCGACCCGGCAGAAGACTGTGATATTTGCTCTGCTGATTGCGGTATCTGTGTGCTGTGCGGGAACGGTACATGCGATGATCTCGAGGACTGTGAATCCTGCCCGGATGATTGTGGAGTTTGCGACTTGTGTGGTGATGGCACATGCGATCTGTCGTTGTTCGAGGACAACGAGACGTGCCCTGCGGATTGTTTGTGCGGAGATGGTCTTTGCCTGGTCGCCTTCGAGGACAACTTCAGATGTCCCTCTGATTGTTACTGTGGCGATGGCTTCTGTTTTGATGGTCGCCCAGACACCGTCCCTTCCTGGGTTTCTTTCGAGGACTCGGTTACCTGCTCTGCCGATTGTTTCTGCGGAGATGGTGTCTGCGGCCAATTCGAAGACAAGGAGTCATGTCCTGCGGACTGCTACTGCGGTGATGAAATCTGTGCAGATGGCGAGACCAACGAGAGTTGTCCTGCCGACTGTTTCTGTGGTGATGGAACCTGTCTGGATCCTGAGGTTTTCGATACCTGTCCGGCAGATTGCCACTGTGGCGACGGTCAATGCCTCGGAGATGACGAACTCAACGATACCTGCCCGGCAGATTGCTACTGCGGTGATGGCGAATGCATGGTCAACTATGAGACCAACGAGAACTGTCCTGCGGATTGTTTCTGCAACGATGGCGTCTGCGATGAATATGCCGAGAATAATGAAATCTGCCCGTCTGACTGCTTCTGCGGGGACACGTACTGCTTCGATATCTTTGAGGACAACGCCGACTGCCCCACCGACTGTTTCTGTGGCGACGGCCTTTGTTTTGGAGGTTTCGAGGACAGTGACACCTGCAGCCACGACTGCTACTGCGGGGATTCGCAGTGCAATGGTCATGAGGACAATACGAACTGCTCCAAGGACTGCTGGTGCGGTGATGGTGTAGTGTCAGGAGATGAAGCATGCGATGATGGCAACTTGGAGAATGGCGATGGATGTAGCAGTTCCTGCCAAACCGAGGCAATTTGTGGCAATGGGATTATTGAAGCAGGGGAAGCCTGTGACGATAACAACACAATGCCCGCTGATGGCTGCAGTTCCCAGTGCGAGCTCGAGGGACCATACTGCGATAACGACAATGATGGGATCGCTGACAAAGGCTTCTTTAAATGTGGGAGTTTGGCGGCCAACAGTTGTTGCTCAAATAACAGCGCATGCGTTATCACAGGATCAGGTTGGGCTGAAGTGGACTACGGGTTCTGTCTTCACGACGTAGTTCCAACAAATGGCTTCATGATGGGCGCTCAATGCAGCGATTATGGATCGTGGGAGACCGACTGGGATTGTCCCTACGGCTACAACAGATGTGGTATTATTGACCGAGAAACAGTTTGGCCATACACCGCCACCGTCTGCCACATGACAGCCTGTCTACCTCAAGGGGTTCCTTGCCATTAGCAAGAAACTCACCCCCATGATCCGC
Source organism: uncultured Pseudomonadota bacterium (assembly GCA_937876385.1). Taxonomy (GTDB): domain Bacteria; phylum Myxococcota_A; class UBA9042; order CAIXZC01; family CAIXZC01; genus CALFHQ01. Next base: position 6,121 of record CALFHQ010000368.1, on the reverse strand, counting down.
AAATACTTGTCCGACCGTCATTTCCCTTGTCCTGAATGCAGTGGACCAGGGGGCTCCTGCGAGAAACAGTGCGGTGAGAGGTTCATCCTATTCGCTTGGCGCGTGGGGCGGCCCTTGGTATGCTGAGCAGGAATTCCGCCGGTCACCGAAGTATCGCGATGCACAGGGCCCATACCTCTCCTTTGGTAGGCGCATGAGGTAGAGCGCGGACCTTCAACATTGCCAGGCATTCTTTGCTCGGGCCGACAAGCTGGGCGACTTTGCCAAACGGGAGTGGACGGCTGCGTTGAACGGGCTCGACAACCTCCAAAAGGAGAACCGACCAATGGTCTGCAAACACTTGAACGCCCTGATCGTGTTGTGCGTGCTCCAATCTGTGGCGCCGGGATGCTCCTCCCATGGCATATCCGACGGTACCGAAACGGACACGACCCCTCTCGCTGATCAGATCTCCGACGGTGTAGCGGCGGAGGTCTCGTTCGACGTGGTCCCCGGAGACTTCTCTACAGATCAGCCGGATGACCTCTTGGCGCCGGACACCGTGGTGGATTCAGCCACAGTCGAGGACATCGCTGTTCCAGAGGACACGCTGCCCCCGGAAGACATCGCTGACCTGGAAGATATCGCTGACCTGGAGGACATCGCTGACCTGGAGGACAACCTCGTTCCAGAGGACACGTCCATCACAGGGACGATCATTGTCAACGTCACCGGCCTCCAGCAGGAAATCACGGTGGGGGTCACGGGTCCGGTGGAGTTCGACTTGACCACGGCAGGTGGCCTGGCGATGCAGCTCGACGTGCCTGAGGGCACCTACGCAGTAAACTGCCCGGCGGTGCCGGATTACGAGCTTGCTGTGGCGACAGCAGACGACACCATCGACACCCAGGGTGAGGTGATCACCTTCAGTTGCGCCTACACAGCGGTCATCGTGCCCATCACCGGCACGATCCTGGTCAACATCGTTGGGATCACGAAGAACGTGGCTGTGACCATCACAGGACCCGGCAACTACAACCTGACCAGCGCGGCCGGCATCGTTACCCAGCAGCACGCACCCGAGGGGACCTACGCGGTGAGCTGCCAGACCTTTGGTGGCTACACACACGTGGTCCAGACCGCAGACGCCACCATCGACAATCCGGGAGAAGTGATCACCTTCACGTGTACCTACACCTTTGCTCCTGCCTGGGTCGCGGTGGGACAAGGCGGTCCGCCGATGGTCTGGTCGGTGGATGGGGTTCTCTGGTCCGAGCCCATGGGGCCGGACGGCGAATGGCTCCGGGACATCGCCTACGGTCCGAACCGTTACCTGGCCGTCGGTGTCGGAGCGACATGGACCTCCGAGCATGGCCTGGATTGGGACCTGGGGAACAATCCCAGCACCATGTACGAGTACACGGGGGCGACCTACGGTGAGGGCCGCTTCGTCATCGTCGACAGCGCCCAGTCATGGTACTCCTACGACGGCACCTCGTGGTACGACAGCACGCCTTCATCGAACCCCTGCCTCTTCCAGGACGTTTGCTGGGGAAATGAGCGCTTCGTGGCGGTTGGAGGGAACATCGCAGCTAACAGTGAGGCCCTCTACTCGAACAACGGGTCCTCGTGGGTTCTCGCCACGGTCGGTGGCAAGCTGCTCAATGCAGTGACCTGGGTGGAGGGCCCCATGGGGTTCTTCGTCGCGGTGGGAGAGAATGGCGGGATCCACTGGTCCTTCGACGGCGGGGGCGACTGGGAGTGGAACGACGTCAGCGAGGGTGGTGGAGGTCTGTATGGCGTCGCCTATGGTGACGGCCACATGGTCGCAGTGGGCGCGGCCGGCCGCATCTTGCACGCCTCCAAGGGCGGTCCGAGCAACTGGACCGACTCGAGCGTCGGCGGCGGAGACCTCCTGGATGTCGCCTACGGAGACGGCAAGTTCATTGCGGTGGGCGCTGGAGGCCGCCGCCTTGTCTCCGAGACGAACGGACAGACGTGGACCTTGGTTGCCACCGGCGGCCCCTACCTTTACAGCGTTCTCTACAAACCCTGAGGAGCGGCGAGACAAGGAGACGGAAGGTCTACTTGTTGAGCATGGCGGAAACCAGCGTTGCTCCGCCTTGTGCGAAACGTCTCAGATCATTGAGTGAGCCGATCTTGGAGGCCACTTTCAGAAAGAAGCTCGGGCGAAGATAGAATCGGGCAAAAGCATAGCTTCTGACGAACTTGAGGCGGGAAAGAGAGCCGTAGGAGCTAGGCACGAAGACCATCCCACGGTAATCGTATTGGGTCAGTTCCCACTCCTCGGAGAAGGAACCCGGGCTCAGGCCGAGTTCGGGGATATGGTGCCACTTGACCAACATGAACTGGGCATAGTCGACGTCCAGTTCCACAGCAAACTCTATTGTGCGGGAAGCCATCTCGACCGTTTCGCCGGGGAACCCGAACACGAAGGTAGCGGAGACTTCGATGCCCGCGGCCTTGGTCCAGCGCACAGCATCACGTGCCTGCTCCAAAGTCTGCCCCTTGTCCATGTCCCGGAGGAGTTGCTCACTGCCAGATTCGAGTCCGTAACACATGTTCTTGCAGCCGGCCCTCTTCATCAGTCTGAGCTTTTCGGGTGTCACACCATCGGCCCGGGCCATGCAGAACCAAGTGCATTGAAGCCCTGAGGCGTCAACGGCGTTGGCGAAACGCTCCAGCCAGCGGACGCTGTTTGGGAAAACTCCATCGTGGAACAGGAAGTGCTTGGCCCCGTAAGTGGTCGCTGCGGCCTCCATCTCGCTGACAACTGCTTCAGGCGACCGCATGCGGTAGTCGGGAGATTTCACGCAAGCCAGATCCTGGCAGAATGTGCAACGATTCCAGTAGCAGCCACGGGATGCGAATATGGGATACTCAATTCCCCGGAGCTTTCTGTGAGCCAGAACAACGTACTTGTCCAGGCCGACAAGATCCCAGGCGGGTATGGGCAGCGTGTCCAGATGCTTCAGCACAGCGGGCCGCACCTGCTTGCTCGGAAGGGTCCCGGTTACCACGAAAGGCATGTCCTGCCAGGCAGCCCCCGCTGCAATCGCTCCCAATAATTCAGGCACAGCTTCTTCGGGATCGCCGACGACTGCACCGTCAAGACAGGGGACCTCAGTTACCAGTTCGCGCATCCACTTGATATTGCCGACCCCAGCCGCAATAAGAACGGCACTGCCACCGGCCCTCCGAAAACCGCTGCTTATGGCCCCGGTGATGGCCGCAGGGGTTTCTCGAGCTACATCGTTCGGCATGATGACGACTGCGTCAGGTGATTCGGCGAGCACGGCTGAGACCGTATCGGAAACGGACAGGTTCTCTTGGAATGCATCCAGTACGACCACCTCGGCTCCGCTGTTGCGCACGGTCGCCGCCAACTGGGCGGCCAGTAGAGGAGGATGTCGAGGGAACACCGAGACCGGGGTCAAGCTGACAGGGGGAGCTATGATCGCGACTTTCATGGTGACATCGTACGACGCACGCAGGGGACTTTCCAGCGAATACTCAAGGCGTGGTTCCAAGCAGGGAGTGTTGACGGCCTATCGTTGTCCGCAAGGACTCATCCGGGCCTGGGCAACATCAGTCCTGCCGAGTTCGAGAGGCGTCATCGACAGGAAGCCGCTCTCAAGCCCTCGACCTGCGAGATGGTGACCTGTCATCCCTTTGGTGTTCCCTGCCAATTGTAGGTTCTGGTCACGCTCGGGATTATCTTGCGGCTTTCTCCACATCACCGGCAGGCACCTTCTTCACAGCAACATCTCTACTTTTCTGGCGCTTTGGGTGCCGGCTTCGGTGCGGGCACAGGGGTCGGCGCCGGTACGGGAGGCACCGGGGCGGGATTGCACCCCTTGAGGCACTTGTGGAGGCAAAGGACATAGTCTTCGGCGGGCCCGGCGCTGCAGGTCTCTACGCAATCCCCGGGGCAGTCGGCAAGAACGGTGAAGGGCAGAGCACAGGCAGCCATCAGCAGAACTACAGAGAAGATCCGTTTCATGGAAGGCCTCCTTGTCTCGTTATGGACGTGTACGCACGCAGTGTACGCCTCTCAGTTCCCCTGCGATAGAGGAATTTCGAGTGCGCCGATGGCCGTCTGTGACCGATCAGGCCTTGTCCGTTCCTCGCCATGGTGAGTAGCACATGCATGCCCGGAAAGACCACAATGGCACGGCAGCAAACCCACAAATACCACCGTCGGCCGAGTTTCTGTGGAACGGGAGAGGGCGCAAGTCTTGACATCCGCCGCTTTTCAGTCTTAGAAGGAGGGCGGAGTACTCCCTCAACAGTTGGATTCATTGACTCGGAGAATCAGATGACTCTTGTATGCCGGTTCTTGCACTTGGCCCTCGTTGCCGCAACAGCGACCTTCCTGAGCTGCGGCGCTCCTTCACAGGAATCGCCCGACTTGTCTGTGGAGGATTCCAACGTCTCCAACGACACGGACGCTTCGGGCTTTGACACCTGGGACACGTTGCCAGACATGGCATCCGACACAATGGTGGACGTTCCTCTGGACGGCTTTGATATGGCCGATGAAAGCGATTCGACGAATGGCCTTGTTCTGCCTCCCCTGGGCTTCGAGTCGGGCAAATTCGAGTTCGAAGTAAAGGAGATGGACAACACCGTCAGCGAACTCGTCCAGGCATGGATTGACGGCGGGCAGGAAGCTGTTGAGGACTATGCCGATGAACATGACATCCAGTTGTGGAACGGTGACTTGCAGTTGATGATCCGGCACCCAGAGCGGGACGGGGAACTCCTGGTTTCTGTCGAAGATCTGGTGGCGGCCGGCGGAGAGGTGCTGGACACGTACGACGACACGACCTGGATGGCGGTTCCGTTGGCCGGCCTCTACGAATTGACGATGACGGTAGAAATTGGGCTCATGGACAACATCTGGATACCGCTGACACCTGTAGTGGAACCTCTTTCGAACAATCTGGACCCGATGATGATCCCGGATTGGGCTCTGGAAGCAACGGGTATGTTGTCCTGCCTGGAGGCTGGAGTCCAAGGCGCCGGCGTCAAGATTGCCATTCTCGACTCGGGGTTTCTCTTCGCAACAAAGATGGTCGAAGAGGGGCTGCTGCCCGAGGGCACCAACGTCATGTACCCTTCCGACGGCCTTCCTGCTGATTGGGTGGAGTCGCCACACGGTTCGGCCGTGGCACAAATCGTTCACCGGAGCGCCCCTGGGGCAAGACTGGTTCTTCTCACCGTCCCGAACACGGAGGTGTCGTTGAACAAGGCCGTGGAGTGGTGCATCCAGAACGATGTGGATGTCATCAACGCCTCATGGGGTCGGTACAACCAGAGCTTCTACGATGGTCAGGGTCCGGTATCGGCCGCTGCCAGAAAGGCATGGGACAACGGCATCGTGTGGGTTTCGGCTTCGGGCAATCTGGGCTCGGGGAAGAGCTGGCGCGGAGGCTGGACCGACCAGGACGACGACGGACTTCTGGATTTTGCCCCTGGGGAGAACTTCAACGAATTCACCCTGAAAGAAGGGGAGTCGGCGAGGGTCTTTCTGACATGGGACAAGTGGCCCTCGACGACGATGTCTTCCTTGACGCTGTGTCTGGAGGCAAAGGGGTATCCCGAGGGGCATCCAGACGACATCACGACCCAGATCAAGTGCGCACCGGCCCCCAAATTTGGGAAAAGCCCAGCGACCCAACTGATGATGAAACGGACCGAAGACCTGTGTCATGAGGAGCCTGACAAGTACTACTGCACCACCGATGATTTTCGTCTGGCTGTGCAGGCAACGGGGGTCATGGGTAACATGCTCAAACCGGATGAGGGAGTCGGCATCTCGCTCCTGGTGAGTTCCAATGCCTCCGGTTTTCACCTGGAACATTCCACTTCCGCAGGTTCCCTCGCTGATCCAGCCTGCCAGGAAGACATCATCACAGTTGGAGCGGTCCACGAAGAAGATTGGGCTCAAGGGATCGTAGCTCCTTACAGTTCCCATGGCCCAACAAACGGAGGCATCCAGAAGCCGGAGTTGGTTGGCCCCTCGGGGGTGTTCGTCGCTTTCTCACCCTCTGCCAAGGGAACCTCCTTCTCCGCTCCCTACGTCACCGCTGCCGCGGCCTAGATCCTGGAGAAAGCC
>CALFHQ010000367.1 GCA_937876385.1 uncultured Pseudomonadota bacterium | reverse complement strand
GGCGGAACCCAGTCTGGATTGTGCGAGGCGCCGAAGTTGAAGGACAAGAACAGCACAACCGAAGCAGCGACCATGACACAAGTCATCTTGAGATTGGAAAGTGCTTTTGAAAGAGTCGCTCGAAATCAGGGGGCGCCCGGCCCCGACGGGGAGACGATCCAGGTAGTTCGAGAGAACCTCCCGGACATCCTCCGTCGCCTGTCCAAAGAACTGGCGGATGGAACCTACCTGCCCGGAGATATCCGGCGTGTGTGGATTCCCAAAGCCAGCGGAGGGCAGAGGGGTCTGGGCATTCCAAACGTGGTAGACCGCATGGTACAGGAGGCGATACGACAGGTGCTCGAACCTGTGTATGAGCCGACATTCCATAACAACAGCCACGGATTTCGACCGGGACGGAGTTGCCATACGGCGATTGCCCAGGTCCGGAGTTTCGTCGAAGAAGGATATGATTGGGTGGTGGACATCGATTTGTCAAAGTTCTTTGACCGAGTTCACCATCAACGCTTGTTGGCAAGACTGTCTTCGACGGTCAAAGACCCAATCCTGCTATCCATCATCGCACGATTCCTCAAGGCCAAAGTGGTGATGCCGGATGGTGTGAAGGCGAGCACGGACGAAGGTGTTCCGCAAGGCGGGCCTTTGTCCCCATTGCTCAGCAACATCGTGCTGGACGAGTTCGATCGAGAACTCTCCCAGCGCGGACATCGTTTCGTACGCTACGCCGACGATTGTAATATTTACGTCGGTAGTCCCCGTGCAGGACAACGGGTGAAAGCCAGCGTGACTCGTTTCCTTGAAAGGCGATTGCGTCTTCAGGTGAACGAGGACAAAAGCGCTGTTGCTCGTCCTGAAGAACGCCATTTTCTCGGTTTCAGTCTGCGCCGTGATGCGCTGACTGGAGAGGTAGAAGTGCGCCTTTCTGCTCGCTCAGAGCGCCGCCTTCGAGCTCGGATCAAGGAATTGACTCCGCGCCTCTGGGGCAACTCTCTACGGGCGTGCATTAGAGGGGTCACTCGCTACCTGCGAGGTTGGATGGGGTTCTTCCATATTTGCACTGAGGCGACTCTCGTGGTGTTTGGGTCAGTGGATGCCCACGTCAGACGTCGACTACGGGCCATCCAACTGGCACAGTGGAAAAGCAAACGTACAATCGCTCGAAGATTCATCCAACTTGGAATGAGGCGGAACACAGCGTATCGCGCTGTTTACCAGGGAGCACATCGCCTCTGGTATCTCAGCCGACACCCTGGCAACTGGGCACTCCGGAATGCGTATTTCGCTCACCGAGGTCTGGTCTCGCTCAAGGAACTGTGGCACCGCCATCACGAGTTGGGCATGGTCGCCCCTCACAGCGGGGGATAGGTGAGGTCGTAAACCGGCCGGCGATGGAGGTCACAATCCATCGTCCCGAAGAGCCGGATGTGAACAGCACAAGTCCGGTTCTGTGGGAGCTGGGGGCGGGCAACCGCCCCTGGCTACCCGACGACCTAGGTGGCGTCTGTAGCCGTTTGCATCAGTGCATCTCACCATCCTTCCACTCACCCTCGTATTTGTCTCCGTTCTTAGACGTCCAGGTGCCCTGGCCGTGCTTCTTGCTGTCCTTCCACTGCCCGACGTGCTTGCTGCCGTCGGCATACGTGTATGTGCCCTGGCCGTGCT
>CALFHQ010000366.1 GCA_937876385.1 uncultured Pseudomonadota bacterium | reverse complement strand
CTGCGGATACTCCAGATGACATTCTCATGACCTCCTTCAGCATCCTCTTTGCTCGCTTCAAAGGGGATCTCACCGAGATGGTTCGGGGGGCCATGGCCATCGAAGACCTCGCCCCCGGGGACAAGGTTCTCGTGGCGGAGTCGTGCACCCATCACCCCATTGGAGACGACATCGGTCGAGTGAAGATCCCCCGTTGGCTGACTCAGTACGTGGGCGGGAAACTGGACTTTGTTCACGTCCAGGGGCGAGATTGGCCCGACGACCTCTCTGGCTACAAGCTGGTTGTTCACTGCGGTTCTTGTGTCTGGAACCGTCGCCAGATGTTGTCTCGAATCATGGAATGCCGCCGCCAGGGGGTTCCAATCACCAACTACGGCGTCGCCATCTCTTACGCTTTGGGAGTATTCCAGCGAGCATTGAAACCTTTCCCCGCCGCAATGGATCTATTCCAACAGAGCACGGAAACGGAAACACTCGACTAAGAAGGGGCCGCCATGGAATCGAAAACCCACCTGGAAATCAATCCTCGCCTGTGCGGAACCCCGGTTGCCCTCGCTGTTGGAAGCGCCGTGGTCGCCATGACCACCACCGACGACATGAAAGCAGACGGGAATGGACTGGTTCATGGCGGGTTCATATTCGGACTTGCGGACTACGCGGCGATGCTTGCCGTGAACGACCCCTACGTTGTGTTGGGGGCATCCGAAAGCCGATTCCTTAAACCCGTTGCGGTGGGAGAGGAAGTCGAGGCCACGGCCCGGGTCACCGAGACCAAAGGGCGAAAGCGGGTGGTGGAGGTGCGGGTGGTTCGTGGAAACAACGAGGTCTTTGCCGGTACATTTACGACCTTTGTTCTGGAAAACCACGTCCTCGAGCCCCATCATAGATAAGAATCAAACGGAACACCGCAACTGTCGAGTCGGGGAGAGCGCCATGAATGGTGGAGCCATCGTTGCACGAATCCTCCAGGAAGCTGGAACCTCGTTTCTCTTCACCCTCGTGGGAGGACACATCTCCCCCATTCTGGTGGAGTCTCGAAAGGCGGGAATTCGAGTCTTAGACGTTCGCCACGAAGCCACCGCCGTATTCGCTGCCGACGCCGTCGCCCGACTGACTGGGAGTGTCGGGGTGGCCGCTGTTACCGCCGGACCGGGTGTGACCAACACCATCACCGCATTGAAGAATGCTCAGATGGCCCACTCCCCCGTGTTGCTTCTGGGAGGGGCCGCTGCGACCCTGCTCAAGGGTAGGGGAGCGCTCCAGGACATCGACCACATGTCTTTGGTGGCCCCCATCGTGAAGTGGGCCGATTCCGTGACGAAGTTGCGGGATCTTCCCGAGAAGCTGCGCACAGCCATGGAGAAGGCTCGTGCCGGTGTTCCCGGGCCCGTGTTCCTGGAGATTCCCATTGATCTTCTTTATGACGAGAGTGTTGTGCGGGAGTGGACTCAGCAGTCTCTGCCAAAGTCGCACTCGGTGGCCTCAAAAGCCATGCGTTGGTATGTCGAAAGACACCTCGAAAACCAGTTTCGTGGGGGAGCTGAGGGGGATCTCAGTGGTCCTAATGAGCCCGAGATGCTGCCCCTTGACGACAAGCGACTGGCCCGAGTGGCTGGAATCCTGGAGAGTGCCAAGAGGCCCGTTCTCGTGGCGTCCAACCAGGTCTTGAATCAACCCGGGTTGGCGGAGGAAACCGCCGCCGCCATTCGCTTGTTGGGAATTCCAACGTGGCTCACCGGGGGTGCCAGAGGGCTCCTGGGGCGCCATGATCCCATCCAGTTTCGTCACAAGCGAAAGGAAGCCTTAAAGGAAGCCGATGTGGTGATTCTCGCCGGTGTTCCTCACGATTTTCGATTGGGATATGGACGCCAGGTCAGTTCCAAAGCCCGGGTCATATCGGTGAATTTGAGCTTTGACGAGCTGACCCGAAATCGATGGCCGGACGCCGGTTTTGTGGCCGACCCCGGGGTCTTCCTGCGGCATTTGGCAAAGCTCAAACCCAAGGGCGCCACTCACTGGAGCGACTGGTTGGAACAAGTGGAGAAGAGGGACTCGCAAAGAGAAGAAGCCATCGTCAAGGAAGCTTCCGAACCCTGTCGCATGTTGAATCCGTTGCGCCTGGCCATGGACTTTGAGGAAGAGCTGGCAAAGGACAGCATCCTTGTTGCCGATGGAGGGGATTTCGTGGCCTCTATGTCCTATGTGGTGCGCCCCAGAAACCCCCTGTCATGGCTGGATCCGGGTCCCTTTGGGACGCTGGGAGTGGGTGCCGGATTTGCCCTGGGGGCAAAGCTTGTACACCCCGAAGCGGACGTGTGGGCGCTCTTTGGAGACGGCTCCTTTGGATACAGCCTCATGGAGTTTGATACCTTCGTTCGCCACAAGATCCCAGTCATCGCCCTCATCGGCAACGACGCCTCCTGGGCCCAGATTGCCCGAGACCAGGTGGAGATTCTCCACGACGATGTTGCCACCGTCTTGAACCGAAGCGACTACCACAAATCAGTAGAAGGCCTGGGGGCAGTGGGCCTGGAAATCAAGACCCAGCAAGACACCACCAAAGTCCTCAAAGAAGCCGTCAAACAAGCAAGAGCCGGCCACCCCGTAGCCATCAACGTCCACCTCTGCGCCAGCGATTTTCGCAAGGGTTCCATCAGCGTGTGAGGGGTGGGAAGGGACAAGTGGCATCTGGACGGAGTGGACCCCGTGGACCCCGTGGACCCCGTGGACGGGAACACAGTCTGGTTCGTCGGCCAAGGTAGATTCCAGGTCCAGATTGTCCACGGGGTCCACTCCGTCCAGACGCTACTGGTTCTGGCGCATGGGGGGCCGCTTTTCTAGGGTTTCAGAAACGTGATTTGATTGCCTTGCCAGTCCAGGACGCCTCGTTCTCTAAGTCGTTTGAGGGCTCGGGAGAAGGTCTCGGGTCTTACGGCTATGGCCTGGGCTACTGAGCGCTTGGTGACGTCGGATTGAACGCCGTTGACCAGTCCAAAGCGGTTGCGGAGGTATTCTACGATTCGTTCTTCGACCACGGGATTTTGCAGCAGGCGGATGTGGTTGGCCAGGTAGCGCTGCTTGCGCATGAGTAGGGCCATGAAGGAGTTGCGAAAGGGCGGATCGTCCATCAACTCCAGGAAAGCCTTTCGGGAAATGGTGCTGACTACGGCTTCGGAGGCCACTGTTGCCGTGACTGGGTAGCGCTCTTCTTCAAACAGGATGACTTCGCCGAAGAGCTCCCCCGGTTGGACCTGGCGCACTGTCACCGGGGAACCGTCGGGGAGGGTTTTCGACAATTCGATGAGCCCCGATTGGACGGAGTACAGGTGATGCCCTCGTTCGCCTTCCCGAAACAGAACAGCGGACTT
>CALFHQ010000365.1 GCA_937876385.1 uncultured Pseudomonadota bacterium | reverse complement strand
GGTTTGATTCGTGTGACCCTGGACGCCACTTCGACGAAGCGACGGGGGTCCGTGATCCCTTCAATGTAAAGGGCGATGGCCTTCGTCTTCTCGTCTCGTCCCATGTAGTCCAGCCAATCGACGAGGTCTGTGTTGCTGGAGTTTCCGACGCTGATGGCCTTTCCCAGGCGGATTCCGTCTCTTTCGAAGAGGACGGGGAGCTGGGAAACGAAGGTGCCGCTCTGGCTCACGAGGCTCATGGGGCCGGGTTCGAGGAGGGTGGGGAGCACCGTGGTGTTGAGAGGGTGGTGGGTGTTCAAGACGCCGATGCAGTTGGGGCCGACAAAGCGAATCCCGTAGCGGTCGGCAATGGCGGTGAGCTTCTTCTCGAGTTCGACACCATCGTCACCGACCTCTCTGAATCCGGCGGTTGTAACGATGGCATGGCGCACCCCCCGTTCTCCCAGCTCTTCCAGCACCTTCACCGTGATGGGTGCGGGTGTGACCAGAAGGGCCAGGTCAGGCACCAGGGGCAAGTCCGCTGCATGGGCAAAGGCGGGCCGTCCCAGTACCTTCTTCTCCTTGGGGTGGAGAAAGAAGACCTCCCCTTCGAAGCCATTTCGAAGGACGTTCATGGCCTGGAGCGTTCCCATCTTCATGGGGTTGTTGCTGGCACCGGCGATGACAACGGTTTTGGGGTGGAGAATCGTGTGGAATGGATCGGAGTAGTTCATCAAATCACCTGCTTCCTGAAGGGTCAAGTCAACTGCCACACTATGTCCGCCCATGGGAGCACAAATGGAGCGCTGCGTCAAATGGTCATTCACCCGCGTCACAACGGCACTTTCGGCGGAAGGATCTACGGTTCGTCCCGAGTTATTGCTCGGTGCAGTGCGTCGAGGAGCTGGGTCAGTCCGTAGGGCTTTTGGAGGAAGGGAATGCCCAGGTCAACAATCCGTCGAGCGTTGCCGGCCAGGTTCACATACCCACTCGCAAGCAGGACGGGTAGGGTGGGGCGTTCCTTGCGAAGGTCCAGGGCAATCTCCAGCCCATCGTCATCGGGGAGACAGACATCCGAGAAGAGGACATCGACTTCCGCGCTGTGGTTGGCGAACAGTTCTCTGGCTTCGAAGCCATTTGCAGCGCTCAGTACCTTGAACCCGAAGTCCTCGAGAACCGACGTAGCGAAGTCAAGCACACCGCTTTCGTCCTCCACCACGAGCACCGTGAGCCCTCGCTGAGGTTCCCGGGGTTCAAAGGCGGTGGAGCCAACCTCATCGCGCTCTATGACCCCTTCTGCCCGGGGCAAATAGACGCTCACCCTGGTTCCAGTTCCTTGCATGCTCCAGATACCGCACTGGCCATCGTGTTGCTGGACGATGCCGTAGACAACGGCCAGCCCCAACCCGGTTCCCTGATGCATCCCTTTGGTAGTAAAGAAGGGTTCAAAGGCGCGCTCCAGTGCCTCGGTCTCCATCCCCGAACCGTCGTCCACAACCTGAAAGCAGAACCCCGGGCCAGTGGGTTCTGTGAAGTCGGGGTGGTCGGTGCACCCATCGGGCATACAGTCCTTCACGGTGAGTCGAATGGTTCCCTTTTCACCGATTGCGTCTCTGGCGTTCACCACGAGGTTCATCACCACCTGCTCCAGTTGCCCGGCGTCACCCAGAACCAACGCTCCGGGGAGACGCAGGTCGGGCACCAGGGCGATCCCTTCTGGCAGGATTCTTCTCAGCAGGGGTATCATCCCTTCCAGTAACTCGTTGAAGTCCAGAAGCCTTTTTTGCACCACTTGCCGTCGGCTGAACGCCAGGAGTTGCCGGGTCAGAGTCTCGGCCCGGTCGGTGGCCTTGAGCGCTTCGTCCGCGTACCGCATCATGGGCTCCCCGGGGACCATCCGACTGAGGATGAGTTCCACCGAGCCCCGAATAGCCGTGAGGAGGTTGTTGAAGTCGTGAGCAATTCCCCCTGCGAGGCTCCCCACGGCTTCCAGTTTCTGTGCATGGAACAACTGTTCTTGGTAGAGTGCCCGTTCCTCTTCGGCCTTCTTCCTCTCGGCGATTTCCAGCTCCAGTCTCTGGTTGGCTTCTACCAGCTCTTGGGTTCTCTGGGTTACTCGTTCCTCCAACTTGTCGTGGGCTTCCCGCAGTGCATCTCGCGTCTCGTTTCTTTCGGTGATGTCTCGTCCGTAGACTGCCAACCCGACCGCTTCCCCGCTGGAGTCGAATATCGGATAGACGTTGTTCTCGAAGACACGCCCTTCTCGACCGTCTTCGAACTTCACAGCAACGCCGGAATCCAGGGCACCAAGCAGCAGTTTGGCCCGGGCTCTGGCCAGCTCCGGCGGAAGGAGCGTGGTCGCCACCTGTCCCAGAAGCTCCTCTTCGGTTCCTCCCAGACTTCGCTGGGCTTCGCGGTTGGCCGCCAGGATTCGCAACTCGCTGTCCACCAACATGGTGAAATCGGAGGTGGCATCGAGAAGCACTCGAAGGGACTCTTTGGAGCGGCGCAATGCCTCTTCTGCATGCTTGAGTTTCGAGATATTTCGAAGCGCTGCATAGATTCTCTCC
>CALFHQ010000364.1 GCA_937876385.1 uncultured Pseudomonadota bacterium | reverse complement strand
TCGACCTGTTCCGTCGTTTGACAACAGCATCTCCCAGGGCTCGTCCAACGACCGGGTAAAGCACTGGCTTCCCTGGACCCTCATCGGGAGCGGGTTGGCCATCGCTGGAGCGGGCGTCTACCTCAACATGATGGCCATCGACAAGGCCAACCAGGCAGACGGGATGGATCCCATGCTGCCGAACTACAGCAACAACTTTGATACGACCTTTGGTCAGGCTCAGAACCTCGCCATCGGAGCCTACGTCGCTTACGGCGTGGGAGCCGCATGTGCTCTTCTGGGCCTCGACTTCCTCATTGGCTGGCCCATTCCTTTTGGAACGGACAACTCTCGCACTGTCGCTCGGTCCTGGAGATTGACTCCGGTGGTCTTGGAGCAGGGTGGGGCTCTCGTGCTGGACATGAATCTGCCGTGAATGCAAGGAGGCACTGGATGAGAATCACTCGGGGTGTGATGTCTGCCCTTTCCATCCAATTTTGGATTTTGACCGTATTTCCCCTCCTTCTCCTCGCCGGCGGGTGCATCACTCAAGTTGAGAAGAAGATTCCCTTCGTGTCGGATGCGAAAGAGGACCTTGGGGACAGCGTCTCTGATGTCGCTCAAGACGTCGCCGGGGATCAGTTGGATGATTCCGCCGACGCTGAGGACTTATTCGCAGATACTGATGCCCAGGGAGACACGGCCGACACCCAATCGGATGTCCTTGTCCCTGTGGACACGGCCACAGTGGGTCCGGCGGGAGGTCGTTGGCTCTTTTCTGGTGGTGTCGTGATGGACGTTCCGGAGGGTGCTCTCACCAGTGACGTTGAAGTCGAAATCTTGAAGTTTCCGGTGGAGCCCCCGGAGGGCGCTGTTCTGGTAACTGATGTGTGGGCCGTGATGCCTTCGGGAACCCATTTCGACAAGCCGATAACCCTCACGCTTCCTCGAAATCCTCATTTTGTGACAGTGGACGACTGGTATGACTTGAAGGGGTTCATCTCCTCCACCGAGGCCTTCGACGAAGCCACAGAACTGCTCCCGGCCTTTGGCTCTTTTGGGGGCAAGTCAGTGCAGATTCTGACCTCTCATTTTTCCATTGTGGCTGCCGGCATCAAGGCGGATCAGCAGGGTGGAAACTGCCTCGACCACGAGCTTTGCAATGGATTGGATGACAATTGTGACGGCTCTACGGACGAAGAACCTGTTGCTCCGACCCAGGCCGAATGCTCTCAAGTTGGGGTTTGCGCCACTGCTCTGGAAGCCGAGTGTGTCGAAGGAGCATGGCAGTGCAGCTACAATTCGAACTTCTATGAAGCGGACGATGAAGTAAGCTGCGACCTCAAGGACAACGACTGTGACGGCTCTACCGACGAAGGAATCTTCGGCGATGCCGGCGATTTTCCCGACGCATCTTGCCTTCTGAGTGGGGTCTGTGCCACCAACGAACCTTTTGTGCTGTGCGCCATGGGGCAGTGGTTCTGCGACTACTCTGACGTCATGGGCTACGAAGGCGCCTCAGAGTCCTCCTGCGACGGCTTTGACAACGACTGCGACGGAAGCGTCGACGAAGGCACTTGTCGTCTCATGGAAAGTTGCACCAACGATTCCGAAGTGTGCGAGAGCGGCAACTGTGCCGAAGCTTATGGCGACGGCAACGGATCCTACTGTGTTTCTGCCGCATCAAGCTGTGTCTTGAAGGACGGAGACAACGTCAAAGAAGTGGTGGATGGCGGCTCCTTGTGCCTGGACGCTTCGGAAATCATCCTGTGCGAAGGGGGAACCTGGAGCGCCCCGACCACCTGCACGGAGGTTGTCGGGGGTTGGGCAGAATGCAATCTGGAGCTTGATGTTTGCGAGTCGGGATGCGACGTGGATGAGGACTGCGAAGACAACGGAAACCTCTGCGATGGGGTTCCCATGTGCGACGACGGAGAGTGCGTCACGAATCCTGCCTCTGTGGTAACTTGCACCAACGACGATTGCAACATCTTCCAGTGTGTCCCGGGAACCGGAGTCTGTGAGCCCATTCCGGCCAACAATGGCGGGAACTGCAGCGACGGGGATCTTTGCCATTTGACTGGAACCTGTCAGTCGGGAACCTGTATCAGTCCCGGTCCAGTCGTTTGCGACGACGACAACGATTGCACCGAGGATAGCTGCAGTGCAAGCACCGGAGACTGTGTCTTCAATCCCCTTCCCCTCATTGGAAACGGTTGCGACGACAGCAACCCGTGCACCCTGAATGATCTCTGCATCACCGGGGGCATTTGTCAGGGAGATGCGAAGGATTGCTCCGACACCAGCGAGTGCACTCAGGACTCTTGCGATGAAACGGACGGAACCTGCATCCACGATGGGGCGCCCTTTGAAGGGGGGCAATGCGACGATGGAAGCCCGTGTGTGCTGGGAGAAACTTGCCAATCCGGGGAGTGTCTCGGCGTGCCAACCGATTGCAACGATGACAACGATTGTACCGAGGACCTCTGCCTGGAATCTGACGGCAGTTGTGAGCACAACCCCACCAATCAGGACGGTAGCTGTCAGTATCCGGACGCCCAGGACGGAAACCTGGACCCGTGCACTCCCGTGGGTGTTTGCGATGACCAGGGAGTATGCCAACCGGGAACGGACCTGTGCGATTGTCGAGAAGACGCCGATTGCGTCTCCTTTGACAACGGGGACCTGTGTGATGGGGTCTATCGCTGCAACGTTGACACGGCACCTTACCAGTGCGTGTACGACCCGGAATCCATGGTCTCTTGTGGGACGACCCTGGACACCGATTGTCGAAAGAACCAGTGCGATCCGGGTACCGGAATCTGCGGTCTCACAGACCAGTCAGACGCCCTCCCGTGCAGTGACGGCGATGCGTGCTCCCTCGGGGACGAGTGCCTCGGCGGGGATTGCGTCAGCACCGAAGCCCTCGATTGCACCGACGGAAATGCGTGCACTGACGATGACTGCGACCCCGTGTCCGGGTGTCTGAATACGCCGTTTGACTCCGGAACCCTCTGCTCGGACCTGGAGCCGTGCACCATCGGCGATTCGTGCGACGGTGCTGGAACCTGTGTGCCGGGAGCACCCCGAGACCCCAGTTGCGACGACCAGAATGTATGCACAGCCGACACCTGTTCGGAAGATGGGTTGGACTGCATCAACGACCCAATTCCCAATTGCTGCGCGGACGACACTGAATGCAACCAGGCCGGAGGCGAGCTGTGCTATCTCAACGATTGCTGCCTGCCCATCTGCAATGATCCTCAGATTGGGAATTATCAGTGCGGCGACGACGGTTGCGGGGCCACTTGTGGAGATTGTGTCGAGGGGGAAGTCTGCTTTGAAAGCCTTTGTTGTCTGCCCAATTGCGACTTGAAGAGTTGTGGCGACGACGGCTGCGGCGGAAGCTGCGGCGACTGCCCCGTTGACGACATCTGCACCGACGGATTCCAGTGCTGCACCCCGCAGTGCCAGGGCCGAGAGTGTGGCTCGGACCAGTGCGGAGGCACCTGCGGCGCGTGCGACCCGGGCTATCTGTGCAGCATCCTGGTTGGAGTTTGTGAAGTGTGTGCCCCTGCATGCACAGGGAAGGACTGCGGCGACGACGGCTGTGGCGGCTCCTGTGGAGATTGCGTCGGGGACGAAGTGTGCGCCCCTGGTGGGCTCTGCTGCCTTCCCGATTGCACCGGCCGAGTGTGCGGTGATGATGGCTGCGGCGGCTCCTGTGGCGGGTGCGAGAGTTGGCAGGTGTGCAACGATGGACAGTGCGATTGCGACATCTGCTGCACTTTGGACGGAGATTGTTCCTACCACGAATTGTGTTCGGGGCAGACGGACGTCGGAGGAACTTTCGTGGATACCTGTGAGGCGAAGACCTCGGTGTACTCGAGAACCTTCGAAGGGGAAGCGACTGGGACCATTCCCGCGCACTACGACTACTCTTGGGCTTCTTTCCAGAACCCACTGAAGGTGAATTTCTCGGAAGACGGGAGCCTCGCCAACCGCGGCAACTACAGCCTCTACTACACCAAGATTGGAAGCGACTCCGGCTCCTGGTGGTTCGACCTCCCCTTGCCGGATCAGACCACACCGTCCACTTCGGTGTTGTCCTTCTTCTTCAAGTGCACTTATGGAGCCGCAGTGTCCTTCACCATCGACGTGCTGGCTGACGGCCAGACGGTGGACCAGGTAACCAACGCCGAGTGCGACAGCACATGGCACCGACACGCCATCGACCTGTCGGCGGTTGCATCCCAGAAGGTTCGCATGGAGTTCAGAGTGAACAAGATCGACTTCAATCTGGTTCGTTTCTATCTGGATGATTTCTACGTCCTGGCTGATGGATGCCGGGATTTCCTGACCTGCGTTTCCTTCTCGCAATCAAGCAACGAGTGCATCCTCACCAACACCTTTGGCGGGAGCTGCTACATTGACTACCTTTGCTACGAGGCGGATGCAGTGAGTCCGGACATCGAGTGTGCCGTGTGCAACCCAGGGAGCAACAACGATACCTGGACCCCCAGCAACGACCTCTGCGACGATGGCAATCCCGACACCACCGACGTGTGCGACTTCAATAGTGGTGGCTGCGTGCATAATTAGGCCTGTTTGGGGGACGATGTCTGATCTTGTCTTAGAACGGTTGGACGAAGCCCACCGTGGCAGCGAATCCGAGAGACTTGGACCATCCAACGGGCAGCAGAAAACCTCCA
>CALFHQ010000363.1 GCA_937876385.1 uncultured Pseudomonadota bacterium | reverse complement strand
AGCAGTTGTGTCTTCACCGGTGGCCACTACGACGCGTTGAAGGAAGTGCACTTTCGCTAGTTGGGTCTCGCAGGGAAATGAATTGCAATTGCCAGTGGCAATGAGTCTCTCAGCGCGAAGGGTTCAGCTCCCACACCAGGACACTTTCGTCACTTCGTGTGAGTTCGTGGGGGGCATTGCTGAGAGGAATGATCTCGCTTTCCTCGCCCCGACCGGTGGCTTCGTGATCGAACAAGCTGGCAAGGAGTTTCACATCCTCAGCGGTTCGACCCTCGGGAAAGAGGAACTCCTGAACAAAATCAATGTCCCGTCCAGGCTTCCAGCGACTGGCGGGAACTCCAGTGGAATCCAGGGTATATTCGAAGATTTGTTGCCAGGGGCGGTACAGTGGTCCTCCCCAGGGGTTGTAGACCAATCCCTTCATTAGGACAAAGACGGTGAGATCTGCGGCCTTGAGCGGTCCCAAAACTCGCCAATGCCAGGTCAGTGTCACCAAATCTCCCGGTTGAGGTGGGCGGGAAGGAACGTCGACGGCGACCAGCTTGAGGCTTTCTGCGAAGGTTGCGTTCACCGTCTTTCGGATGCTTGATACTGGTGGTTGCGACCGGGCCGCCACCAAACTGTAGCTGTCAGCCGTTATGTGGAGCCGACCCTTGCCCCTCAATAGCTTGAGTGCATCGGAAGACAATTGTGTTCTACGAACATCCAGGCGCTTCAAATATGGCGTGTGCAAAAGCGCTTCTACAATCGAGTCGCTGGCACTGGTTCCTGCAATTGAAAGCTCGCGCAGGGGCAACTTGAGGATATCCCGGATGCCTGCGTCTGTCACCTGTCGGGCTCCAATGAGGAGCTCTCGCAAGTTCGTGTTGCCCGTGAGCATCCCCAGTCCTGCGTCGGTCACTGCGGTGCCGTCGAGATCCAGCCGTAAAAGCTCTGAACATTTCGCCACAGAAGCCATGGAATCATCCCCAACCCGTGTACCGGTGAGAACCAAAATGTTCAGACCCAGCCCCTGGATTGCAGTCAGCCCTTCATCTCCAATGTCGGTCCCCCCGAGATCCAATTTTTCCAAATCCTTCAGCCCCGAAAGCGCCACCAACCCCTCATCGGTGACAAGGGTATTTCGTAAGTGAAGGACCTGGAGTTTCTTGTTTCCGGCGACCGCTGCCAGGCCGCTATTCGACAGGCGGGTGTCACTCAGGTTCAGGATCTTGAGGTGTTGGACCTCCTTCAGGAATGCGAAGCCGCTTCCATCCACGGGGGTGTCTGCCAGGACGAGACGTCGCAGCTCCTTCATGCCTCTCAGATGTGCAAGCCCCTTGTCCGTGATGGCGAGGCCGGGAAGGTACAAACTTCGGATGTTGCTGAGTCCTGACAACCAGGCAAGCCCTGCATCGGTGATCCTCTTGGTTTCACCCAGGCCCAGCACCTGCAACGTTTTTAACTGCCCCACGCTCTTGAGTCCCTCGTCGGTTACCTCGGTCGCCATGCAACTGAAATCAACAAGAGTCGTGTTGCCAACGAGATGCTGAACTCCTACGTCGGAAACCCTGGTTGTGTCGACAAATAGCGTCTCCAGCGCGGGCAGACGGGCCACCTGAGCCATATCGTCGTCATCAAAGAGTGTGCCGATGACCTTCAGATTCCGGAGTTTCGTGAATCGAGAGTATGGGATCTTGTCAAGCTTTCGCAAGGGTCCCTTGAGCCGGGAGAGGTCGAGCTCCTCGAGAGCGGGCATGTCTGGCAATCGGGACAGCGCGTCAGCCTCTCCCCGAGCCATCGAGAAGTCCAGCACCCTGAGCCTTTTCAGGGAGTTCAGAGTGCGCAGACAGCTTCCATCTCCCAAATCCAGACTGAATACACTCAGTTCCAGCAATTCTTCCAATTGGCCAAGTCTCTCGATGCCCGCCCGGGTGACCTTCGAGCCATCAAAATGCAGTCGCTGAAGCCTCTTGTGCTGAACAATCTGCTCCACATCCGAGTCGTCCAGAGGAATCCCAGAAATTCCCAAGTCTCGCAAGTTTGGCAATCGGGACAAGCTCTTCATTCCTCGATGGGTGACCCTGCTGCCGCTAACTTGAACTCCCTCGATGGCCTCGATACCCCCAAGGTCTTCCAGGACCTCGTCGGTTGCATTCTCAAGGGTAAGGTGCAGTTCGTTGACCTGGAGGGCTTCTATACAATTCTTGAGCCGCTTGGTGGGCGCATCAGCCAAGAGGATGGACAAGGCGAGGGCCCCGGGGCGAACGTTTCGAACCGCTTCGATAATCCCCTTTTCGCAAAGGAGTGCGTCATCGATGACCACGGAGGAGACGGCGCCGGGCTCAGCGGCAAGAAGTTCCGCTGCTTCCGTCGGGCTCAAGCCCACAAGATCAATCCCCACGGGCCTTCCATCGAGGTAGATGACTCGTCCTCTGCTTTGGGGGGTATGGTTGGAATCGTATGCCGAAAAGAACAAGGCCTCGTCGGTGGGGAACAACACGGGGAGCAAAGACCATTTGGTCAAGTAGTCGGGCAAAGGGTTGAGCGGAGATTCTGTCGCTCGGCCAGAAACAGGTACCCCCGGGGAGCTCTCTTTGTTGGGAGCTTGTTGCCGAGGGTGGCAACCAGACTCCGCCAGCAGCAACACAAGGAGGACGGCTATAGCAGTAGACCAACGCATGAGACTACTACAGCATACTTGCCGCTGGTTCCGCAAGCCCATACTCGTCTTGAAGCACATCGAATGCTGTGTCGCCTGATGAGGAGTGCAGGGAGCTCGACACCTTTGAATTGATCGTTGTGCTGTTTCGGTTGAATCTTCCCACCCTACCCCTTGACGCAACTTGCCAGAATCATTTAGAGTTGAGTTATCCACCAGGTCGCAAGTTGTTGCAGAGTGTTGTCTGGACTGATGCTGGGAGACGGCTTCGAGGTTCAGGGATGATTTCACTTTGATAGCAGGAGATTGCGATGAAGAACTTGTCCATTCACGTTTTCGTGGTGCTAACGTCTCTGGGGGTCCTGGCTTCCTCGTTTTCAGCCAATGCGCAATGTCTGAAGGCCTCTCCTGACGGACGCTATGTCCTCATGGAAGGCGCCTTCGATTCAGAGCCTCCGACCCCCTTCACGACCATCACCGACCTGAGTGCCTTCGCTTCGGGCAACCCCGACGACGCCATGGTTGGTCACTACCTGGATGTGAAGGAGGAGCAGGAGGATTTGCTGGCCGACATGAAGAAGTATCAAATCGGCAAGGGAAAATGCCTCAAGCCTTCCTCGCCGAAGAGGCTGAAGGCAAAGCTGGTCCTCAAACAGGTGAATGAAGAGTGCAAGGTCTCCTTTTTTCTCAAAGGCAAAGAGGTCTCCGTTCAAGATGTAGGCGGAGTCCAGATGCCGTCGATGGTTTGCGACAAGTCCATGAAGCCGAAGTGGACGTGGTACTACTCCAAAAAGTTCGGCGTGTACATCGTCACCATGGGTCACAAGAGCAGGGGAAAGCGCGGCCCCTCTGAACATGGTACAAATGTTCACTTCTTCAAGGCTCCAAAGTAGCTTTGACGCTAGAAGAAGGTTCAACTCGTGGGTTTGCTCTTCCCGAGAAACAGGGAATAGCCGAACCACCCTCCGAGGGGCACCATGAGGTAGGGGTTTGAAGTGATGGGGCAACCCCCGGTTGGACAACCGATGGCAGCATAGTAAAGGTACCCCAGGGTTGCTCCCAAAGCGGTCCCCACCACCATTCGAATTCGTCGGTTCAGCCAGAAACGTTTCAGCGATTCCATGAGAAACCTCCCGACGGGAATGGAGCCACTTCGGAACGTTTGGTTACCGGGATATTCGGGACTTTTGGTTTCCAGGTTTGTGGAAAGGGAGGGGCACTTCAGCGAAGCAACGTGGGGAAACCAGGGCGGCAGGAGAGGGTTGCTCCATCGACGACGACGGAAGCCTGGCCGCCGGAGAGTGGACGTTGGTAAATAGACACAGTTCCCGTCCCGTTGCCCATGGCAAAGTAGAGGGTCTGGCCGTCAGCAGAGAAGGAATCCGGGCCGTAGTTGACCATCTCATTCTCAAGGGTAACTGGGCCTGCGCCCTGCCCTATCGTGACTAGAAGGGTTGAGCCTTGGGACTGCACCATGTCGTAGCGACTTAACATCGATCTGCCGTCTGGGGTTAACGTGGGGGAGGAATCCTGGGCGTCGGCCAATGCGGTGTTGAAGACTTCGTCC
>CALFHQ010000362.1 GCA_937876385.1 uncultured Pseudomonadota bacterium | reverse complement strand
TGAGGCGGAGTGCCCATGGCATTCGAGGCGGGGTCGTCCAATTCCAACGTCAATCCGTCTTCGGAAATCCTCCAAGGCATCTTCTTTGAGTCGCATTCCACCTCGTGAATGACGGTCTCTCCCGTGGAGACAGCGCCGGGGAAGCGCCAGCTCGTGTTGACGTCGTCCAAATCGGGATCTGGGTGAGCGTAGACGTTGGCGGGGAGATGAAATCGCATGGAAGAACCGGCTGCGGGCAAGCACAGCCGCCCCGATGCCGTTCCTCGAGGTGGGTCCAGGGTGGCTCGCAAGGTGAGCGCTATGGGCTGGGTCTCCGCCGGTCTGGCTACTGCGTTGGAGACAGACGACAGGGCGACTACGGCACACAAAAGAAGTCGGAACGGGCAGGGAGAACTGGTTCCAGGTCGGACCATGGAGTGGTTGCGGTGGCTACTTGACACCGGGCAGGTCGGTGAGCTTGGTGATGGCCTTTCCGACGATGCCGTATTCCACAGCTTCGTCTGCGCTGAGCCAGTAGTCTCTAAGGGTGTCCTTTTCAACCTTTGCGAGGGGTTGTGACGTGGCGTCGGCGATGAGTCTGTTGAGCAAATCTCGGGTCTTCACCATCTCTCGTGCATTGATCTCCACGTCCGAAGCGACGGCAACCACGGTTCCCGGAATGAGGGGCTGGTGAATCATGTACCGGGCGTGAGCAAATGCAAAGCGCCGTTCCTTTGGAACGGACAGGAAGAGGGTCACTCCCATACTGGCGACGAGCCCGGACCCGATAGTGATTACGGGGGCCTGGAGAGCCTGAATGGTGTCGAAAATGTGGAACCCCGAGGAGATGGATCCTCCCCCGGAGTTAATGATCAAGCGAATGGGCTTTTCGCCGTCTTCTG
Source organism: uncultured Pseudomonadota bacterium (assembly GCA_937876385.1). GTDB lineage: Bacteria > Myxococcota_A > UBA9042 > CAIXZC01 > CAIXZC01 > CALFHQ01. Next base: position 1,938 of record CALFHQ010000362.1, on the reverse strand, counting down.
CGTCGAGCAACAAAAGCTGCCCGACAATCTTGTGGGCCTGCTCGTCGTTGATTGAGCCGGACAGGAGGATGGTCCGAGATTCGAGCAGTCGTTTTGCTACCAATCCTTCAACGCTCTTGTCCTTGTCGTGTCTGTCTTGCATATGATTCCTCACTGAAACTTTGTCGACTTGTAGCGTTCCGATGCCGGCGGTGTTCCGCTGGCATCCGGGTACAAAGTAAGGCACCGGGAGGCCGTTGTCACGCCGGAATCGACCTTGGGAGCGATCCGCCCCTCTCCAGCACCGTCTCATGTCTATGATGGCATGTGTAACACGCTCCTCATGGCCAAAACAAGACTTTTGGCGAAACTCCAGAAAACCTTTGACTTTTGTGGGCGGCACGGCTATGTTTCGGCTCATTGCAGACCCCAGGCCTGCAAAATACGTGAGATTAAGGGGGTAGCACTCGAGCATGAACGACAAGATCAACGACAACAACGAATCGATGGAAGACTTTGAGGCCCTGTTGGCCGAGCACGAGACGACACAGATCGTGCGCCAGGGTGAGATTGTGGACGGAAAGGTCATCATGGTGACGAAGGATTTCGTCATGGTTGACATCCACCACAAGTCGGAAGGCCTGATTCCCGTGGATGAATTCATCGACGAGGATGGGAAGATCAATGTAGAAGAAGGCCAGACTGTCAGCGTATACGTCGAAGCAATCGACGGCGGCGACGGCCTTGTTCAACTGTCCAAGGACAAGGCTGACAAGCTGCGTATCTGGGACGAGATCGACCGTGCTTGTGAAGCGGGCGAACTGGTCGAAGGGATCATCACCGGCAGAGTCAAGGGTGGTCTTACCGTCGATATCGGTGTCAAAGCCTTCTTGCCCGGCTCCCAGGTCGATCTCCGCCCCGTGCGGAACCTGGAGAAGTTCATTGGCGAGAAGTTCCAGTTCAAGATCATCAAGTTCAACAAGAAGCGCGGCAACATCGTATTGTCTCGACGAGCCTTGTTGGAACGGGAACGCCAGGACCTCAAGGAAAAGACCCTCGAGAAGATCGAAGAGGGTGTCGTGGTCGATGGTATCGTAAAGAACATCACCGATTACGGCTGCTTCGTGGACCTCGGCGGAATCGACGGTCTCCTTCACATCACCGACATGTCCTGGGGCCGGGTGAATCACCCCTCCGAGATGTTCAAGGTGGGCGATGAAGTGAAGATCAAAGTCTTGAAGTTCGACCCCGAAAGCGAACGAGTTTCCCTGGGCCTCAAGCAGATCACCGAAGACCCGTGGATTCTGGTTGCCGACAAGTACGTCGAGAGCCAGCGAGTCAACGGCAAGGTCGTCAGCTTGACCGAATACGGCGCCTTCGTCGAATTGGAAGAAGGAGTCGAAGGACTGGTCCACGTTTCCGAGATGTCTTGGGTCAAGCGAATCAAGCACCCCAGCCAGATCGTCAACGTTGGCGACGTCGTCGAAACCATGATTCTGGAAGTGGACGTCGAGAACCGACGCATGTCCCTCGGAATGAAGCAGGTCGAAGAGAACCCCTGGGAACGCCTCAGCCGAGACTACCCGGAAGGCGCCGTTTTGCGAGCGAAAGTCCGCAACGTCACCAACTTCGGCGTGTTCGTCGGGATCGAAGAGGGAATCGATGGACTTATCCACGTTTCCGACCTCTCCTGGTCCACGAAGCCGAAGAATCCCCTGGAAATGTACAACAAGGGCGACGAAGTCGAAGCCAAAGTGCTCAATATCGACGTGGAAAACCAGCGGTTCTCCCTCGGTATCAAGCAGCTTCACGCTGACCCTTGGGAAGAAGTCGAACGCAAGTTCCCCATCGGCACCGTCATCGAAGGTCCCGTCTCCAAGGTCTTCGACTTTGGCGCCGTGGTCGAGATTACCGACGAGATCGAAGGCCTCGTGCACATCTCCGAGATGTCCGAGGACA
>CALFHQ010000361.1 GCA_937876385.1 uncultured Pseudomonadota bacterium | reverse complement strand
CCGGAGGAACTCTTCTACATAGGATACGTGCAGACAAGGCTCCAGGAGATGTGGCCCGCCAGATGGTCTTTCCTTGGAGGCAAATGGGGCTGGGCGGTGATCGTCACGTCAGTCATCTTCGCACTGGGACATCTCGTCACCATCCCCAATCCGGCGCGGCTGGCCGTCTTCTTCCCATCTCTTCTCTTTGGTTGGGTTCGAAATCGGACCGATTCCATCTACCCGGCAGTCGTCCTCCACGCCCTGGCAAACGTCTTCCAAGCAATGCTCTATCAGATGGTGTAGCAGGCTATCTTCTCACGAAACCTGATGCGCCCAACATCTTCTAGAAGTTGGAGCCGTCGACTACGGTTCCGGGGGAGAAGGGAGCGTCGCCGGGGTGAAGAACCATAGCCGATTCAATGTCCCCTTCCGTTTCTCTCACGAGGCTGCGATCCTGGCCACCTTCTGAGCCCCAGAGCACGCTGTCAGACACCGTGCCGTCTGGACGAATCAAAGTCACGGAGTCCCCGCCATTGGTGAGGCCCAAACCGTGGGCTGTGAGGATGTCGGCAGCAACCTCGGCAAACGCTCCTTTGACCACGGTCTCATCACCACCACCAAAGAGCACCAATGCCCGCCCGGGAAGAAGCATGGTGCCATCTTCAAAGACGAATCGAGACCCAAAGGAATCGGCCACGGACCATCCCCCGAGATCAATGGGCTGCGCTGAGAGACTGACGAATTCGACGAATTCATCCTGGGTCGCCGATCGATACCCGTCGCCGTTGGCATCCCCGGTTTCCATCGGGGGGTCGGCCAGGACTTCGTTGATCATGACCACGGGAGCGTCTTCGGGCTCGGGAGTCACGGTGCAGGTCAGATCCAGAGGAACGCACTGCTTGGAGGTGACCCAGGAACCGGTGGATACTGCCCGGCATTCGTAGCCGTCAGGGCAGGCCATGGTGTCCAGGCACTCGGCAGAACAGACTTTCTCTTCGCCGTTGAGCCGGATGCACTTGTTTCCAATCCCACCACAATCCGAGTCAACGGAACACTTCGTGCAGAAGTTTTCTGTTCGGGCGTAGGGGTGCAACTTCGGGTTGTCGTCGATTCCGTGGACTCCGTACATGGAATGGAACCAGTAACTGTTCCCATCCAGCTTCTGGAGAAGCTCGCCGTAGGTCCACGGGGTGTGCTGATGCGAACTGTCGGTAGAGAACATGGACGAGAGAAAGTTCTTCACGACCCCAGCAGTGGAGGCGTTGGAGAAGTTCGTCGTGGTCACGACGTCGAGATTGGTCCGGTTGGGCTTGTTGGGATTGAGCCAGAAGGACTGACCCATGGCGTAGGTATCACACCCTTCAGCCAGGACGACCTGGTATTTGTCAGAGGGCATATCGAGGGTTTCCACTTCGGAGTCGTCGAGGTCCCCTTCGTCGGTCTTGCGCCAGTTGGCCAGGGCGAATCCGTAAAAGGGTCCGGAGTGGCCACTGTACATGATAACGTCGCGAGTCTTGAATGCATCCCGCATGTCCTGCTCCAGCATTCGCCCGCCGGCGGCCGTGTCCGGGTCGGTGTCGGTGCCCGGCTTGCCCCAGTAGATCCAGACCTTCACGGCGACGTTCTTGCCGTCGGCCACGATGGTGCGAGTGAGGGGGCCGCTGGTCCTGGTGTAGGCGTCGTAGCTGTCCACGGGGGACTCGAAGCCCTGGGACACGAGCCACTGGTAGACATCCTTCGAGTGCAGCAGGTGGTATTCTTTGTGGTAGTCCCATCCAAAGTGCACCGAAATGGTCAATTCTCCATCGGCCATGAGCGCAGGGTAGTCAATCCAGGCATCGCTGGAGCGGGATTCGGCCCAGATGGCCAAGTCGAGGTCCTCCATTTTGGAAGCGTCTACCTTGGCAGGGTCAAAGGTCGACCAAGGGCTTCGGCGATACCATTCGCTGTTCAAATCAAGTTTGGCCATGTCCGAATTGGAGACTTTTCCGACGGGGAGCTTGAAGTGGTGCTTGCCACTGTCGTCGAGGGTCGTGTCCAATTCATCGATGAGGTCCAACTGTCCTCCCACTTCCTGCCGGAACTTAAAGGAGTACAGCAATGGATTGGTTTCGTCAGGGGTAATCTCGAGGTCTTCGTAGGAGCCGTTCTTCGTCAACGACTGGAACTTGTTCTCATGTTCGTCCTCGGGTCCCATGAGGTACTGCAGAAGGAACCAGTTGATGGCAATCTGCTTGTAGTAGATGAGTTCATGGACTCGGTCCAACCGGGAGGCTTCGTCGGCATCGGCGTAGCTGGCCTCAATCTCCACAGTGGAGACCCCCTCGACCATGTATTCTTGTGCCGAGAGGCTGAAGAAGTTGTCCATCTTTCCATCGGGGATGACCTGGGTCTCCTCCTGGGTGGACTCCTGCTCGCCGCAGCCATTCCAAAGCACCGGCACGATGGCCAGAATCATCCATAGCATCCATCGACTTGTTCTCATATTTCCTCCTACATCCTCACGAGATGGCATCGATTCTTGAATCGGTAATGGTACTCCATAGCCGAGTCTATCTCAAATGTCCAGAAGAACAGGGAAAAATAAGGAAGGGAAGAGGGGCTTGATGTCAGCAGCCGCAGCTACCGGAGGAATATTTCAAAGAGACGTAGAAGATGGTTTTGTGAGGTAGATCCCACTTGTCAACGACGCACCCATACCGATCGATGAAACCCGCCTCTCGGTTGGCTGCCAAGAACTCCATGTCTTCCACTTGATAGGTCGTATCACCCGCTGCCGGTTCATCCAGAACCAGGTCGATTCTCGGCCCGCCTCACCCAAAGCCGGCTATGTGGATTCGTGGTTTGTGCCCTGGATCACCCGCGGTCAGCTTCTTCAGCGCGTCCAGGGTGCCGCGATCGATTTCGATGCGCCCTTTGACGTCTGACAGTTTTTCTGGTTCGTTCACGTTATCTCCTCCCAGTTGGAACCCAATCTATCATGAGTGTTGGAGACCAAGCGAGTCCAAAAGTTACAAGAGAAAGTGACACCGCCGGCTTTCGGGCCGCTGGAGCGGTACTGCGAGCGGTGGGTTCTTGACTTTGACCCGCAAGAACCAGACAGTATCTCTGGAAGTGAGGGAACAATGAACAGAGAAAATCCCCCCGGGGGAATCCTCGATATCGACCTGAACGAGCGACTCCATGTGGACATTGGAGCGTTCTGCAACAACAACTGCATCTTCTGCATGGAGGAGGACCGGGAGGGTCGAGAAGCCCGCGTGGGCCGCATCACTCCAGAGGACATCAAGCATGTCTTGACGTCCAATCGAGCTCGCAAGGAGGTCATGTTTGTTTCCGGTGAGCCGACTTTGAACCGGCACTTCGTAAGCTACGTCAGATGGGCCGCCACCTTGGGCTACGAGCGGGTTGGGGTCATCTCCAACGGACGTCGATTCGCCGACCCTGTTTTCTGCGCCAAGGCGCTCTCTGCTGGACTCAACTATGTCATCATCTCCATCCACGGTGCGGATGAGAAGACCCACGATGGCCTCACCCGGAGTCCCAGATCCTTCGCACAGGCCATGGAGGGAATCAGGAATCTGTCCACGTTGAAGCGCCGTTTCCCGCTGCAGCTCAACACCAGCACGGTGCTGAATCGACGAAACAGCGAACCAGAGGCCCTGGACGCACTGGTCCAACTGCTGACCCCTCACGTGGACCAGATGGTGTTCAACATCATGCAGCCCTTCGGCCGCGGCCAGACTCACTTTGACCGGTTGATGTTGAAATACACTGAACTTGCCGACCGCCTCGGGCACTTCTTCGCCAATCACAAGGGGAAGGAGCTTCCCGTGTACCTCGTCGACATCCCGTACTGCACCACTGAGAACCGGGGGATACCGGACATTGCACGCGGCTACATCGAGCGCTACGTCCATTACGAGGTCGCTGACGCGGCCACTGACCCCGGCAAGGCCACCAACAAAGAGCGGATAGAAGGGGGGGCAGCAGTCAAGCATCGGCAGTTGCGTCGGGGGGACGCGCTCGAAACGGATGAAAACTCCCGCCTCACCGAGCGTCACCGAGACGATCAAGAGCAGAG
>CALFHQ010000360.1 GCA_937876385.1 uncultured Pseudomonadota bacterium | reverse complement strand
AATGCCAACGACCTTCTCCAAGACAGTTGCAATACCTTTAATCTGGAGATCGAATTGGTGAGCGGTTCCTCCTTCTTCAGCTTTGAAGTCTACAAGGATAGCTGCGACGTCGTTGACAATCTCATCTGCACCGGGGCCGAAGTGTTCCAGTGGACTGTCAATTTCGGAACCGAAGACATGGGGGAATGCCCCTGCAGTTGGGAAGTTGGCCCGCCGGTCACTGACCACCTGGCCACAGTGGGTACGCACGCCTGCGGCACCCACGGAGGCCGCTATTTCGTGAAGATCTACCGACAGACCGGTGTCCCCGTCTCATGCGAGGGCTACACCCTGCAGATCCGCAACGGATTCTCAGCCGAATAGAAACGTGAACCGCTGCACTCCCGTCCCATGACGAAACCCCCATGACCGGTGATTCTGGCCTGCTTGGTCCGTTTCGTGGATCACGTCCTGGCTGTCTGTGTTCCCTCTACAATGTCCTGGGGTGGCTTCCTGTGCGCGGAGTCTGGGGAGGGGCTAGAAGGAGCGGGGGCCCTCCCGCCGCCACTGTGCAGGACGCTTGAGGATTATGGGGCGCTTCCAGTGAGCATCGTCCAGTCCAGGGTAGTCGAGGTTGTAGTGGAGTCCGCGACTCTCTTTCCTCATCAGCGCCATTTCCAGAATGAGGTGGGCTACATCCGTCAGATTCCGAAGCTCGATGAGGTCAGGCGTGAGGATGAAGCTCCAATAATCGGATAGCACCTCCTCTCGCAACATCTGAAGGCGTTTGCGAGCTCGAATCATTCGATTGTCAGACCGTACGACGCCAACGTAGTTCCACATGAACCGGCGAAGCTCGTCCCAGTTTTGACTGATCACTACCGATTCGTCTGGATGGCGGGCAAAACCCGTGTGCCAAGCAGGGGCCGGCACTTGCACCTCCGGCAACTCTCGAAGCCATTTCAGTGCGTTGTGGGCCGCCCGCTTTCCGAAGACCAAAGCCTCCAGAAGGGAATTTGACGCCAACCGGTTGGCGCCGTGCATGCCCGTACAGGCCACTTCGCCGATGGCGTAGAGACCGGGAATTCCTGTCCAGCCGTGCTCGTTGACCTGAACCCCACCACATTGATAATGGGCAGCAGGAACAACGGGAATCGGTTCGTTTCGTATGTCCATTCCGAGTTTCAAACACGCCTCGAAGATTTGCGGAAAGCGATTCTCCACGAACCCGGGAGGCTTGTGGGAAATGTCCAGAAGAACGAAATCGTCCCCCGTCTTCTTGAGCTGATCGTCGATGGCTCGAGCGACTATATCCCGAGGGGCCAACTCCGCTTGGGGAGTGTAGGCCGGCATGAACCTTTCTCCGCCTTGAGTCAGCAGAACCCCGCCCTCTCCACGAACAGCCTCGCTGATGAGGAAGTTCTTCGATTGCGGGTGGTACAGGCAGGTCGGGTGGAATTGGAAGAACTCCATGTTGGACACCGATGCACCAGCTCGCCAAGCCATCGCCAAGCCGTCTCCAGTGGCAACATCCGGGTTGCTGGTGTAGAGATAAACCTTCCCCGCTCCCCCGGTTGCCAGGATTGTTGCAGACGCTTCAATGGTGGAAATGGTGCCCGTCAGCTTGTCCATCACATACGCACCGATGCACTGATCCGCCGGGGTCTGATGACCGATCCGTCGGGTTGTAATCAGATCGACGCCCAGGTGGTGTTCTCGGATTTCGATGTTCGGGTTGGCTTCAACCGCCTCCAGCAAGACATCCTCGACTACCCGCCCGGTGAGGTCTTTGGCATGCGCCACTCGACGCCTGGAGTGTCCACCCTCCCGGCCCAAATCATAACCATTCTTGCCCGACAGGTTGGCGAAGTGAACGCCCAGCGACTCGAGCCAGTGGATAGACTCCGGCCCTCCTTCGACGCAAAGACGGACTCGATCCTCCTCACACAATCCACCCCCTGCATCCAGGGTATCTTGGACGTGCTCTTGAAAAGAGTCCTCCCCGCTCAGTACCGAAGCGATCCCTCCCTGCGCTCTGGTGGTATTGCTCTCGTCTCGTGCTCCCTTCGAGAGGATAAGCACGCGCCGTTCTTTGGCGAGCTCAAGGGCCGCCGTCAAACCTGCGATTCCAGACCCCAGAATGAGTATGTCAACACGTTCTTCCACGGCGTCCTCCCGCCACTTCTTCCAAAACTACAGGAAATCGATTGGGCCCTTTCCCTGTCTCACCAGCTCCGGTTCGACATGGGTGAAGTCGATGACCGTCGAAGGCTCTGGAAACAAGGGACCCCCATCAATCACGAGGTCGATCTCATTGCGATATTCTTCTTCGATTTCAAATGGGTCGTTGAGCCAGCCGTTGTCCCCGGAGCGAACCGAAGTCGTCAAGAGGGGGCGTCCCAGTTGTTCGACCAATGCCAGTGTGATGGGGCAATCCGGGATTCTGATCCCGACGGTCTTTCGATTCTTGCGCATGATACGCGGGATCTCCTTGGAAGCCGGGAGGATGAAGGTATAGGGACCAGGCAGCAATCTTCGTACGACTCGAAACAGGGTGTTGGGGATACCACGGGTGTACTCCGAGGCCATGGCGAGGTCGCTGCAAACGATGGACAACAGCTTCTTCGAGTTCATCCCCTTGAGGGCATAGATGCGCCGGGCACCCTCCTCGTTTGCGACGTCGCAGGCGACTCCGTATACGGTGTCTGTGGGAATTGCGACGACGCTCCCCGAGCGGATGGAACGTGCCGCTTCGGCAATGAGCCAATGTTCGGGTTCAACGGGGTCGATGGTGAGCAACATGGCAAACCTCCTCAGAGTGCCAATAACCTATTCGCCCAGTTCGACAAAGTCAAATGGAACCGCTGGAATCCAGACTCGGCCAAATGCCCTGTAAGAACACCCTGGGCGACCAGGATATTTGACAATCACCCCCCATTTTTCTATCCTTGTCACACAAATGAAGGTGACTGTATGCGAAACTTTGGCGTGTTCCTCCTGGTCGTGATCGGTTTGCAATTGGCCGCTCTACCGGAGGCTCGTGGGGACGAGAAGGTGGGAGCTGTGTTGCTGTTACCCGCCAGCGACATGGACCGGGAGTTGGCCGACGACCTCACCGAAGTGCTTATTAGTTCTGTCTTCGAGAAGAGCGGTAAGAGTCTCCGGATCATGGGGAAGGAGAGCTTCAGCAGCGATGTGGCTCCTATCAAGAGCGCTGCTGGAGAGCCTTGTCTGGAGGACCACGACTGTTTGCGTCGGATTGGTAAGGAGAAGGGACTGGCCCTCATTCTCGTGGGGAAAGTGGGGAAGGCTGCAAACGGCTACCGGCTGGAAATCGCCAAAATCACCCCGGAAGGAACCGCTGTCAAGCACTACCGGAAGCGCATTTCGGGGGACATCGGTAACCTTATTAACGAGATGGACAAGGTGGCCACATGGTCTTTGGCTCCAGATGAAGCAACCCTTCGGATTGTGACCAGCGTGCCGGGAGCCAACCTCTTTCTGGATGGGGAACCTTTGGATGCTCGCTCTGGAGTCGTCTTGGTGAAACCTGGGAAACACAAGGTGCTGGCCCAGAAGGAAGGATTCGAGGACGCCAAGGTTGAGGTGACCTGCAAGGCTGGAGAGGGGTGTGATGCCGACTTGAAGCTCGTTCGAGTGGAAGCGGCCAAGCCCATCGAGAACCCCAACGGCGAAGGAGACCAACCCAGTCGCTCCTCCCTGTGGCCCTATGTCATTGCCTTTGGAGGCGTTGCAGTGGCGTCTGCCGGCGGAAGCGTCTACACCTACATCACGATGGAGAATCGAAGGGACGAAATCGAGTCGAAGAAGAAGGAACTGTGCCCGAACAATCTGTGCACCGTGACCCAAGACCAGTTCTTCGATGTCATCAATCCGATCAAGGACGAAGGGGATTCGATGGCGTTGTGGACCAATGTCCTGATGGGAGTTGCCATCGGTTCGGCTGTAACGGCAACGACCCTCATGATTATCGAATTGGCATCCGGCCCCACCGATGGCGAGTCTTCGACGGCCTTTGTCCCTGTCATTTCGCCGGACTATTCGGGCTTCGCTTTGGAATTACGATTTTAGCCTTCTGGACGTCAATGGCTCAAGGCTTTACCCCCTACATTTTTCCACGCCAGGCATTGCTTGTCGCTACCGTCCTCGGGTGCTTTGCCTTCCCGGTGCGGGCAGCAGAACACCCCATTGTGGCCGCTCAAGAGACCATCGCCGAAGGCGATCTTCTCTTTGCGCAGGGGAGCGTCGAGCCTGCATGCCTGCGATACGAATTGGCCTTCGCCACAGCACCAGAATGGTGGTACGCTGCTTACAAGCACGCCCAGTGCAATGCACTGGAAGGTCCGACGCCACAGGCCTTGTACCTGCTCTCCAAGGCGGCACGGGGAGAAGAGACTCTCTTTCCCGTGGAATTGGAGCTGGCTCGCTACTACCGGACAAGTGGAGAGTTCGATTTGTCCGAACA
>CALFHQ010000359.1 GCA_937876385.1 uncultured Pseudomonadota bacterium | reverse complement strand
CGGTCGTCTCGACGCTCCTCGAAGTCCAGGGATTCCAATACCAATAGCCCCAGTAGCCTCCTCTGGTAAGATAGTTGTCCTTCTTCGCATCCCCCAGGCGTTCCCGGGCGGTGGTCTGGAAGGTCTCGTTGACGGCCTCAAAGCCGGCGGGCATGGGGTCCACCACGGCGACGTAGTACCTTCGGTCTGGAACCACCACTCGCAGCTTTACCTGAACGTAGCTACCTGCTTCAACCAGCCAGGTGCCATCTTTGTCCTTCACGACGTTCTTCTTGCCCGGTTCCGGTAAGTAGATTCGCTCTACGGCAAAGCCACGGTCCTCGGCCTTGAGAACCAGGTCCTTCGGGGCGTATCTGAGCCCCAACCGATAGTACAATCGCCCCTTTCCGATACGAGCCAGGATCAGGTCACCCGCGGCCTGTTCAAAGAGGGCCTTCATGGGAACCTTGCTGGAGGCGATGTCCATGTTTCTGCCCTTGAATCGGTGTGCTGCCAGAGCCGTGTTTCCACGCCAGACGACCCCGGTAAAATTGGGGACGACGGTTTCGAACTTGCGGTAGTATTTGGAGAGGGCCAGCAACGCGTATGCGTTGGCCTGGGTAGTGGACCAACGGCCGTGGACTCGGCTTGCGATCATCCCTCGAACGATCTTCTCGATGATGGGGTTTGATGGATCCACTGTGAGGAAGGCCCACAGAATGATGGCGTCGGTTCGATCCTCGGAGTGCATCATGAGTTTGAGGCTCTCCCGGGCGCCCTCCGCAAAATGGACCGACGACGCTTTCTCGATTGCGGCGTTGTGAATCTGTCTGGTGAGGTTCTTGATTTCCTTCCCGTACTTCCTGTTTCTCTTTCCGGATTCGGATGGATCGGAAGCGTAGTGCATGGCTTCTAATAGCCACGCACGGGCATAGAGGCTCAGGGGGTTTGCTGTGTCCTGACCGTCCCTCTCGGGCTTTGTCGCCAGGGCGTACAATCGAGCAATGTGGTGGTGCAACGGAGTTCCCATTCTGGCCAAAACGAGCGCGGCCATGGTTTGGGCTCCATAAGCGTACTGCTCCCACTCGTAGGGGTGATCCAGCCGATCTTCGAGGAACTCCTTGGATCTCTGGAGAGCCCACCTGTCCACGTCATACCCTTCCTGCTGAGCCAGATTCAGGGTCATGGTGGCGTAGGCCGACAGGTAGAGCCAACTGTACTTGGACCCTACCCAGCTTCCAAAGCCTCCGTCTGACCGTTGGTGTGCGAGAAGCTTCTTGATTCCCCCCTGCACCAGCTTCTTTGCCTCTTCTGGAGTGTCCGCCTTGCCCAACCTGAAGTCCTGGATGATCTCTTTGAGGGCCAGGATGGGAAGAATCCGACTGCAAATCTGCTCGGTGCACTCGTAGGGATAATCGAACAGGTAGGTCACCGCATCTTGAAGTCCCGTGAGCGCTGTGGAGGACATCGTGACCTCCAGCCCGCCAAAACCGGGAAGGGCAAAGTCGGGGGTCTTGAGAGGCTGTTTCACCGGGTCTTCCACGACTCCGTAGGTCGCAAATGCTTCTGCGGTGGCGGGAATGAGCGTTGGAATGATGGTTTGCGCCGCGTCGGTATCCCGAAGCTCTGTGTAGGCTACGGCAGCGAATTGGAAGGTTGCTGGTCCGGGGGCTTCGGTCTTTGCCCAGAAGCGAACTTCTGCAGATTCCCCATTCCTGACGTGAACCGTGGTTACATTGTCCCCTTCCACTTCGCCGTTGGCAGCCAGCAGCCGGACGGCGACAGCGGTGTCAAAACCGGTCTGGTTTGTCACGACAGCAGAAGCCTGGAAGCGGTCTCCGAGGTTCAAGAATCGCGGAAGGGACGGTCGAACCACCAGCGGTCGGCGGGTCTTCACCTGGTTCTCTGCGGACCCGAACTTCTGAGCCGAGTCAGCAGCGATGGCCATAACTCGAAATTCGGTGAGGTTGTCGGGCATCTTCACGGTGACGTCAAGGGTTCCATCTTCACCGGTTTTGAGGGTTCCGTTGAAGTAGGCGGTGGACTTGAAAATCGTGCGCAGCGAGAACTTCGGCGCAGCGGGAGCGCTGCCCATTCCTCCCATCCCCTTGGATTTCTTCATGCCTCCAGGCCTCTCGAGGCCCCCTTCCTCTCTTTCCAACTCCGCCATTGCGGGAGACGCCTCGGCTTCCTCCTTGAACTCCGATCCCGTGACGCCAACGATGGACTGCGACATCACCATCTTGTCCATTTCCCGGGCCTTCATCTGTTCCAGGTCAAGCTTTGGCCGGGTTCTGGGGACCACCATGGGTCGCATGGCGTTTATCGCCGTCTCCGATGCTTTGGACGGATACATGGCCAACAGCGGATTGGGGGTCTGATGGCCGATGAGACTGAGGACTCCCTCATCCACAACCATGAGGGCCACGTTGGCAACCAGCGGATTCCCTTTGGAATCGGTGGTTTTGAGAGAAATCGTGATTGTCTCCCCGGGAGAAACCGCCTTGCGGTCCGGGACGATATCCAGTTGAATGCGCCGGTCTTCCCGGGAAATGGACAGAGTTTGGGCGCCGTAAGCGTACTTCGGGCGATTGGGGTCGTCCGATTCCTCTCCAGGTTGGGCGGTTCTGGGTCGCACCAGGGCCACCGCCACCTGGATGCTGGGCATCCAGGCTTCCAGGATGGGCAACTCGATGAGTCCCACGCTGTTTTCGACGGCAAAGGGGGTCCACTGAACGATTCCCTCTCGGGAGACCAGGAGGAATCCTCGACCCTCCTTGAAGGGAGACTGAACGAGAATCCGTGCAGTATCCCCCGGTTCGTACTCGGTTTTGTCCAGGATGAGGTCGATGACGTTCCGCTCCCCCTGGGTCCACTGACTCCCCGACTTTCCGTAGACGTAGAGCCAGAGAGCGCTTCGGACAGGGCGCCCAGCCTTGTCGTGGGTCAGCGCTCTGACCAGATAGGTTCCACCCTTTTTGGGCTTCAGGGTGCATCGTCCCGGGGCTTCTCCGGCCGTCAACTCACAGGAATCGGTGGTTTTCTCATGGTACTTGTATTGGTAGGAAACAGTGCCGTTGGGCGCCACGACTTCTTCAGAAGCCCAGATGGCCTGACGAAGCTCGATTTTCACCGGTGCGTCACGATACCGAGAGCCGTCAAGGGCGGTGACCACGGAAGCCACTTCCACGCTGTCTCCCTCGGTGACCACTTGCCTCGCCAGGCGAATCCCGACGTAGCGCTCGGCCCAGTGGGCGATGATGGAGGAGCGCGCCGACACCGACTGTCGATTCTTGTCGATGATGGACGATTCCAGGGTGAAGGTCACCGGGGTTCCCTTGAGATTCCCCGGGTCCAGAGTCACCGGAAGGGTCAGATTCCCTGTGACGTCCAGAATGCTGGTTCCGGACGACACCATTCTTCGCCCACCTTGAGGGGAGTTGTTCCAACGGGACCAGGGAGAGCTGAGCTGCTCTTCGTTGACGTCTGCAAACCGGAAGTTCCCGTTTCCAGGCGGTGTGAACCAGGCGCTGTCTCGATAGACCTGCCACTGCACCTCCGCCCCGGCCATAGGTGCGCCGAAATAGTATTTCCCGGTGACCTGTGCATTGATCTTTCGTGTCACCAGCAGGTTCGAGCCGTCGTGGAGCCACTTGGCTGTGGCCTTGTACTCGGGGGTTCTGTACTCCTGCACCTGGAAAGCCCCCCCACCCGACTGCCCCGAGCAATTCACCGAGATGGAGTAGTAGCCCAACGGGGCATTCTTCTTTGGAGTAACTTTGAAAGAACCGGCGCCAAAGGGATTCAGTTCAAAGGAACCGGAGCCAAGCTCCTGGCCTCGCGGGTCGCCCACCCGATACGCACACGACAGGGGGGCCGAATTCGCTCCCTTGACGTCCCCTTCGGGACCTCGAGTTCTCATGCGATGAACGACCTCGACGTGCACTTCTTCCGCCGGACGGTACAGCCCTCGCTCGGTGGTAATACTCCACAGTGCAGTCTCCTTCGGCATGGCCGAAGTGGAATAGGCGTAGGAAGAGACATACCCTCCGTCCCCGGAACTCTGAAGAAGCAGGAAGGCGCTGTCGGTTCCGTCGGCGCTCTCCACCACCAGATAGTATGGGATGTCACTACTCCCAACGGCGGTTTCCCCCTTTCTGGGGAGTCGTACCATGCCGTTGTCGTCCACGGTACCGGTGCTTCCCAGCTCCATCTCCCGGTCCACGAAACGAACCCGGGCCCCGGGGGTGGGCTGGCCATCCGCCAGGTTGGTGACGAGCACTCCCACTTCTTCCTCGGCGAGGGCCGCGGTGATTCCGAGGTCAGTGACCTGAACCAGGGCCATCTGTCGAATCGTGTGCCACTTGAACCAGCCGGTGGAGATTCGAGCCGTTACCTCCAGAAGAACCCAACCGGTGCCGTGCTCGTTCAAGGCTGGGGTCAAGTCGATAGCGGTTTGCTTGAATTCGTTGTCGGCCTTTCCCAGG
>CALFHQ010000358.1 GCA_937876385.1 uncultured Pseudomonadota bacterium | reverse complement strand
GATGAATTCGAAGACATCGTGGAAGAAGTGGAGGGGGCCTACGAGATTATCGAAGAGGAGATCGCCCCCGAAGTTGAACTGGTGGAGTTGACGGAAGAGACGATGGACCCGGAGGATCTGGCCTCCATGAGCGACGGTAGCAAGGAAGGGGGAGAGTCCGTCCTGGATCTTGAGACAATGCAGGACACGGCAACGGGTGAAGAGGACACCAAACCGGTGCGCTCCACGATTCAGACCCATGCCGACTCCGGGTGCTCTCACGACGCCTCGGGGTCACCGTCGGTGTTGTGGATCGTGTTCGTGGCTCTACTGGGGTTATGGTTGCGGCGCTTCCAGACATCCAGCGACCCGAATGGCTGATAATCCCGACACCCCGCCAAAGAACAGGTACCCATCTTCATAGTACAATTTGGAAGTCATCGAGTCTGCATCGATGGCGCTTTCTTCGACACACCCTTGACCCTCCCAATCCATGAAGCACAGGTGGCCGTCCGGTCTCCCCATGACGAAGCCGAAGGGGGTCGTTTCCAAGGTTGGGGGTTCTGCCTCAAACACCGCAAAGCCCAGCGACTCGTAGACGCCGTCTTGCGACATTGAGACGGCCTCAAGGTAGGATTTCCCCGCGGCCACAGACTGGTACGAGATGACCAACTTGTCGTCCAGAGCGGCGACATTCCACGGCTCCCCCAATCCAATGTTCAAATAGGGGGCACCCGCAAGAGGCTCAGTGGGTTGCGAGAGGTCCACTGGCAAGACTCCCGATTTGGTGGCAATCCAGGCAGTGGAGTCATGGACGAAGAGGGAGACGCAGGGACCATTGCAGATGTCTGGAAGTTCGGTGGTGAGTGAAGGAATCCCCTGAGCATCCACCTGCCATACGAGGAGCCCTCGCTTGCCATCCAGACCCACCAGCATGTTATCCCCCAAAGGTTCCAGGTCGATGAGTTCGAAGGCGCTGTCGTCGGTGTGAACCCACTCCACAGCTCCATCCAACATTCGATAGGTGAGGAGTCCCACAAACTTCGAAGCGATGTGCAGGGTGGAAGTCAACGCGACCGTGGCCACGGGAATGCCGGGAACCTTCCATGATTCAGTGGGAAGTGGAACGGAGGGGTTTCGGACATCCAGGAGGTGGACTTGCCCATTCTCCTGAACCGTCGCCAGGGTGCCGTCGAAGAGAGCCATCCCGTTGACTCGATACGGCAAGCTCCGGGACTCCACGAGGGTGGTGTAGAGCAGCTCGGGAGAACTGTAAATCTCCAGGCCGTTTGCGCCGCCGGAGACGAACAGGTAGGGGGCTTGGTAGTCAAAACCACTGGCAAACCCCTGAA
This sequence comes from uncultured Pseudomonadota bacterium, assembly GCA_937876385.1. Taxonomy (GTDB): domain Bacteria; phylum Myxococcota_A; class UBA9042; order CAIXZC01; family CAIXZC01; genus CALFHQ01. The sequence goes on along the minus strand of CALFHQ010000358.1, from coordinate 3,136 downwards.
AGTCGAGGAATCCATCGGGGACGGGGGTCTCGGGGTTTGACACATCGAGGGTCCAAAGCCCTCCTTGGGTGCGCGGGAGAAGAAGGCGCTGGTTCCAAACGAATCCTCGTCCCGACGCCAACTCCAGAGGGATCACAGCCCCGGGCAACGGCTCCCCATCTTCTGCAAAGGCGATGACTTCGAGGCCGGACCAGAACTTCTGGAGGTAGGCGACCCCCTGTGAGACCACGAGCCCCAGGCAAACGTCTCCCGAGGCAGCGGAGAAGGCAAACTCCAGACTTCCGCTGGCGCCGATATTGAACACCCACAGTCCCTGGGTTCGGGTAGCCGCAAGGAATCTGCCGTCGAGAATTTCAACATCCACCACTTCAAGCCCCCCGGGGAGGGGTGCCCACCCGACAGGCTGGATGCTTCCTGCGGCCCACTCCAGTATCGTAACGGTATCGGGATGCTGGGCGACAAAGACAGTTTCCCCACTGATGGCCACTGCGACGATGGTGTCGAAGCCGTCGAGAACGGCGTCGATGGCGGGTTCGCCGGGGGTGATGAGGCTGATGGCTGCAACGGCGTGGTCCCCTACGACAAGCAACGACTGGTTGTGAAGATAGAGACGCCGAGGGACGAAGGGGAGTGGTTGCGACCGCACAAAGGTGGCGGCGCCGGGGGTTTCCACGTTGTACACGACGAGGGTATTTTCATGTGCGACGTAAGCATAGCCGGCATGGACTCGAACGTCCCGGGCGAGCCCTCCCAAGGAGACGCTTTGCTGAAAACCGCACGAACCCGTGGCGCAGATCCCATCCACACAGGAAGCTCCGGCGGGACATGGGGAACACGCCACCTCACTGTCGCAACCGTCTGCGATGGGCCCACACTCATGTCCCAGGGTCCCGCAGGACCAACGCGGCAAGCAACACCCTCCGTCCCCGTTGCAGTGGAGTCCTTCGGGGCACGACGGGTCGAAATGGCAACCGTCGATGGGGTCGCAGGAGTCGTTTGTGCAGGCCTTTCCGTCATCGCAGGAGATGGGCTGGGCAGCGCATTGTGACTCGAGGCATCGGTCGTTGATGGTGCACGAATCTCCGTCATCGCAGGGGATTTCGTTGGGTGTGTGAACGCATCCGGCTATGGGGTCACAGAGATCATTGGTGCAGAGATTGTCGTCGTCACAGGGGAGGGGTTGTGCACCAACGCACTGTCCATCGACGCAGGCATCCACCTGAGTGCACACCGAACCGTCGTCGCAAGAGTCTGCGTTGGGCACATGGAGGCAGCCAACGGTGGAATCACACAGGTCATCGGTGCAGGGATTGTCGTCCGGGCACGAGAACAGTGCACCGGGTTTGCAAACACCGGCATCGCATTGGTCGTCGAGAGTGCAGTTGTCCCCGTCGCTGCACGGCTCCCCGTCCCGGATGCTTGCCAGGAAGCAGTTTCCTGTTTCGGGGTCGCAGGCAACAGTTTGGCACTGGTTTTCGGCGGGAACAAGGTCGTCGCAAATTGAAACGGTGCTCGGGTCCACTTCGCATCGAAATGGGAGCAGCTGACGATTGCAGATGAGGGTTCCGGTGCAGGCATCGCCGTCGTCCAGCGAATCGCAGTCGGAATCAGCGTTGCATTGGCAGTCTACGGAGGTTCCCAGGCACACGCCATCGGTGCAGTGGTCCCCCACGGTGCAGGGTTCTTGGTCGTCGCATGGGAGGGTGTTGGTGTGGAAAACGCAACCGGTCAGCGGGTCGCAGGAATCGTCGGTGCACGGGTTCTCGTCGGCGCACGCCAAGTTTTCTCCAGTGCAGGTCCCTTCGATGCAGCGATCGCCGTGAGTACAAACGTTGCCATCATCGCACGGTTCTCCTTCCAGACAGTCGGGAAGAAGGTCGATCTCTTCGATTGTCACATCGTCGTCATCGCAGTCCGGTTCGCCTGTTTCATCCACCAGAAGATCCACGGGAGTATAGTCCTCGTCTATCTGGTCCAAAGAACCTGCGAAGTCCGCCTGTGAACAGGCCAAGGCCATGAAGAGGACGGAAAACAGGGCCGTAGCGTAGACTCTCATATCGTCTCCTTCGGGCGGATAGAAATCACCGACGGGAGTATAACAATGAAGGGAAGTTCGGGAAAAAAATCAGGCTATTCGAGTTCTTCCAGAAGGCACAGATAGATTTGCGTGTACAAATCCTCTTTGTTTCGGCAGACACGAAGGATGTTGCGCTTGAAAACGAAGCCCAGCTCCACAACTCGAGGTTCTCGAGGAATGTCCAGGTCATCTTCCAGGAATTCGTCATCGACGTCACGGCCATCGTCGGTAGCCACGAAATGGCATGGGGCCATGGGAGACACCCTCTTGAGTTCCGGAATCTCTTCGTCTACGCGTTCAAGGACGAGCCATCGAATTTCATCCAGGTCTCCCAGATCGAGGGAGGAATCCTTGAGTTGCTCTCGGGCCACTTCGAAGGCTTCCATGAATTCTTCGTGGTTGACGACCACTGGGGCGAAGTAGGCTTCGGGGTCCAGACGCTCGGCTCGACGGTAGAAGAAAAGGGCGATGTCGTACTCGCCGGCGAGTTCGTACAAGATGGCTCGAACGAAGTTGGTGTAGGGGTTGTCCCGGTCCATGGAGTAAGACTTCAAGGCCAGCCCTTCGGCTTTCCTGGTCTGTCCCATAGCCGCTAGGGTTTCGGCACGTTTGGCCAGCGGCAACGCCCAGTCGGACTTGATTTCAGAGGCATTTTTGAAGGCCTCTTCGGCTTGGCTTAACTTTCCGGAATCAAGGAGCGAATCACCCAGCAGATACCAGAGCTGCTGGTCCTTCGGGAAACGGCGCAGTCCCTTGCGGCACAGGGCGGTAGCACGGTCGGTTTCTCCTTCGTTCAGGAGCCACTCGATGTGGTCAAGAAAATCATCGTGGTTCAGCACGGAGAGTCACCTCTTCTTTCCTCAGTTGTGAACCTCGCCGCAGTATATGAGATGCCCGCAGGAAGTTCAATCATTAGGTGCGATTTTGTTGTCCCGGGCGGTGGTGCCGGCCTCTTCGATTTCCCCGTGAACATTGAAGATTCAAGTTATCCTTTGATTGGTTGATTTGGGACAAAAAGGAACTCCGATTCCGGGTCGTGGGCGTCGTTGCGCTGGAGGG
>CALFHQ010000357.1 GCA_937876385.1 uncultured Pseudomonadota bacterium | reverse complement strand
TCCTTTGTCTCGTCGCATGATCCATCTACGTCCTTTGTCTCGTCGCATGATCCATCTACGTCCTTTGTCTCGTCGCATGATCCATTTGCGTCCTCGATTCCATGTGCACACCCGACGTGCGAGCCATCACCGACGATTTTGAATCGACGCGCAAGCCATCACCGCCGGTTTTGGATAGACGTCCGGGGCTCACCCACGCCCTCCTGGGGAACCAGCGCGAGGAGCGCTGGAGTCCCCAGGCTACAACGTAGCGCCCCATGGAAGGGGCGCGGGGCTCGGGCAACCCCTTCGGGGAGCCCTCGCCCAACACATACATTCGACGTCCAAGTCCGGCCACCCCCTCCCGGGGGTAGGCCGGACGCGAGGCTTCATGCCTCGCCACGTTGGTAGCCTGGGGGCTGGTGCGCTCCACGCGCTCCACCCCCAGGTGGCGTCGCATGATCCATCGACGTCCTTCGTCTCGTCGCGTGATCCATCCACATCCTTTGTCTCGTCGCATCATCCACATGACGTTTTTTGCCCTCCATGACCGAGACACTCCTCGAACCCGAACAACCCCTGTTTTGAAGGGGGAAAGCGCATGCTTTTCCCTTGACTTCCAAAGGTCCGCTTGTTCTACTGGCGGCGGTTTTTGGGGTCTTGCGCCAGGGCGCTTTGAAGGAGGAGATTGTTGAAAACACCAGAACAGATGACTCCACAAGATTACAAAGCATTGGGGTTTAAGTGCGGGCTGGAGATTCACCAGCAGTTGGAAACAAAGCAGAAGCTTTTCTGCCGCTGCCCGGCCACCCACTACAGCCCTCGCTTTGATGCGGAGATCCTCCGCCACATGAGACCGACCTTGTCCGAGTTGGGCGTCTACGACCCCACGGCTCTCATGGAATTCAAGACGAAAAAGGAAATCATCTACCGCATCGAGCGGGATACGGTGTGCACCTACGAAATGGACGACACCCCCCCCTTCATGATCAACGATCAGGCCCTGGACATCGCCCTGGAAATTGCGATGCTGCTCAAACTGAAGCTCGTCTCCGAGCTGCACATCGCAAGAAAGCAGTACCTCGACGGCAGTATCCCCACAGGGTTCCAGCGAACCACCATCGTGGGAGTCGAAGGAAGCATCCCCTTTCTGGGCCGAACCCTGGGAATCACTCAGTTGGGACTGGAGGAAGACTCCTGCCGTGAAGTCTCTGACGTCGGACACACCCGAGTCTACATGACCGACCGCCTCTCCATTCCTCTCATCGAGACAGTCACCGAGGCCACCCTCTTTACCCCCGCCGAAGCCGCCGAAGCAGCGCAGGTTCTGCGCTGGCTGGTGCGCTCTACAGGGAAAGTGAGAACTGGTGCGGGTGCAGCGAGACAAGACGTCAACGTCAGCATCACCGGCGGCACCCGAGTGGAGATCAAAGGGGTTCCACGAATTCCCTCCATTCCCGCCTTGACCCACTATGAAGCCATGCGGCAAAAGGCCCTCCTGGGCATCCGAAGCGGCCTCACCCGCAAGGGGATGCAGCCCGATCGATTCGAGGCCAACTACAAAGATGTCACGGCCCTCGTGAAGCGCTCCCACTACCGCCCCATGCGCACTGCCATTGATAACGGAAACCGGGTGTACGCCATTCACCTTCCCGGATTTGCCGGAGTGCTCAACACAGAAATCGGCCCCGGTGTCCCCTTCGCACGAGAATTCGAAGGGCGTATCAAAGTCGTGGCCTGCATCACCGACCTCCCCAACATGGCTTGGAGCGACGCTCCAGAACCCACCCTCGCCGGGCGCCTCTGGGACCGACTCAAAAGAGAGTCTTCCGCTTCCAACGACGACATCGTCGTCCTCGTGTGGGGCCCTGAAGTGGACGCTATCACCGCTGCCAAAGAGGTCGCCATTCGAGCACGAGAGGCCTTCGAGGGAATCCCCAGCGAGACAAGAAAGGCCCTGCGAGACGGCACAACCTACTTCGAACGAGTCCTCCCGGGACCGGATCGAATGTACCCCGATACCGACCTCCCCCCGCTGGCCATCACCCCCAAAAGACTCCAGCAAATAGAGGCTGGGCTGAAGCCACGCCCCTGGGAAATGCAGGACCGATATGTGGCCCGGGGTTGCAAGATCAACCTGGCACACCTCATGGTGATGGACCCCCGCC
>CALFHQ010000356.1 GCA_937876385.1 uncultured Pseudomonadota bacterium | reverse complement strand
CGCGGCGATCCCGGTCAATCAACATCTCCCGCTCGACAATCTCGTCGATGAGCTTGCGGTTGTCGAGGTTGTCCCCGTTGGCTCCCTGGTTGATGTATCCTTTGAACATCTTCTCTCGAAGCTCTCGGCGCTTAGAGTACTGCAAGAAGGGGATGAGGCTGGGTTTGTGCAGGGTAAACAGCCACTTGCCCTTGGTTCCCCGCTCTTTGGCAGCGGAAGCCGCACCCGAAATGGAGGCCAGGGGCAAGCCGGCCAGATCGTTCTCGTCATCGATGACCATCTCGAAGCGGTTGGTTTCCTTCAGGATGTTCTGTCCGAATTTGAGGGTCAACAGCCCCAACTTCTCGTTGATTTCCCGCAGCGACTGTTTGTCCGTGGCGGAGAGGTTGGCCCCTCCTCGAACGAAGTCCTGGTAGAACTCCTCGACCAGGGTCGCTTGCTCCACCGACAGCTCCAGTTCTCCCATCTGGTCGTGCACCGCCTTGATTCGAGCAAAGAGCCCCTCGTTCAGCCGAATGCTGTCTTCGTGGTTGGTGAGGAGGGGGGAGACCTTCTGAGCGATGCCGTTCATCTCATCATCGGTTCGAGCTGAGAGGAGTCCGTAGAAGACCCGCGCCACTCTCGCCAGCAGGCTCCCCGAGCGGTCGAAGGCCGCAATGGTGTTCTCGAAGGTAGGGGCGTCGGGGTTGTTGACGATGGCATCGATCTCTTTGTTGTGGGCTTCCAGAGATGCTTTGAACGCCGGGAGGTAGTGACGGTTTTCGATGCGGTCGAAGGGGGGAACACCAAAGGGGGTGGCCCATTCTTCAAGGAAGGGATTTGCTGGGGTCTCCATGGTCTGACTCTCCGACTTTGCGGGTTTGGTGGATTGGTGCGGTTGGGTGGCACAGGCGATGACCAGGATGGTGGACACGACCGATGCAATGGCAAGGATTCTCGTCATAATCAAACTCCCGAACAAGGGTTGCATTCAGCGCTTGGTTGTCCTTCAAAATGGCCTCTGGTTGCAAGCATTTTCGTGGACAGAGCCCCCGCTTAGGCGCTAGAATTTCGCCACAAAAAGGGACCCCCGGTACCAACACAGAGCATCCGATACAGCTCGCATCGAGGAGTCATGCCAGCGTGAAGAAAGGGGAACAAGAGGCACGTCGAATTACCGTTTCGGGCATCGTTCAAGGGGTCGGGTTTCGCCCCTGGGTGTACCGATTGGCCACGCGCTTTGGACTGTCTGGGACGGTAGTCAATACCGCTGGAAGAGTTGAGATTCTGGTCCAGGGAGCCGGAATGGCATTGGATGAGTTCCTGGACGCCTTGACCCGAGAGCGCCCGACTTTGGCCAGAATCGACGATCTGACTCAGAGGGTTGTGCCCGTCTCGCTCCTGGAAGGGTTCTCCATCCAAGCCAGCTTGGACGACGGGGGAACGGCTCCGCTGGTGTCTCCCGACGTCGCTGTGTGTGAAGATTGCCTTCGTGAGTTGTTCGATTCAACCGACCGTCGCCATCAATACCCATTCATCAACTGCACCAACTGCGGTCCACGCTTCACCATCATCGAATCTGTTCCCTATGATCGGCCCCGCACAACCATGGCTTCCTTTAGGATGTGCCCAACCTGTGAGGCAGAGTATTTGGATCCGCTCAATCGTCGGTTCCACGCCCAACCCAATGCTTGCCCGGTGTGCGGCCCCAAACTGGAATTCCAGACAGCGCAAGGGGAAGCAAACTGCAGCCGGCTCCCCCTAGAGGAAGCGGTGGAGCGACTGAATATCGGAGAGATTCTAGCCATTAAGGGGGTGGGAGGGTTCCACCTCGCCGTCGACGCACGAAACGATGAAGCGGTGATGAGACTTCGCCACAGAAAGCATCGCCCATCCAAGCCGCTGGCGGTGATGGCACCAGACGTGGAAGCTCTGCGAAGAGAATGCAAGCTTGATGCAATGGAGGAAGCGTTGCTGCTCTCCCCGGAGCGTCCCATTGTGGTAGCGTCGTGGCTTCCCTCTTCGTCCGTGGCCAGGTCGGTGGCGCCGGGGCTTGATTCCCTGGGGGTCATGCTTCCCTCGTCCCCCCTCCACGAGGTGCTCATGGCCTCCTTTGGAGGCATTCTGGTGATGACCAGCGGGAACCGGAGCGAAGAACCCATCGCAATCGACAACGCCGAGGCCCGGATTCGGCTGGGAGATATCGCCGACGGATTCCTTTCTCACGACCGCCCCATCCTGAGTCGCTGTGACGACAGCGTTTATGCTGTCTCGCAGAGCCCTCGCCCCCTTCGGCGAGGTCGCGGATTCGCCCCCCTTCCCATCTCACTTCTTGAAGATGGGCCGTCGGTGCTGGCCTGTGGAGCCCAGGAGAAGAACACCTTTTGCCTCACATCGGGAACCAACGCATTCATCAGTCAGCACATCGGGGATTTGGACAATTTGGAGACAGCCAACCACTTTCGAGAGACGGTGATGCGGTTTCGTGAGCTTTTTCGAATCGCCCCGGAAGTCATCGTCCACGATCTCCACCCCGACCTTGTTTCCACCCACATCGCTCGTGAATTGGCGGCCGAGTTGGGGCTCCCCCTTTCCAGCGTCCAACATCACCACGCACATATCGTATCGTGCATGGCCGAAAACCGGGCAACGGCTCCGGTCATCGGGGTCGCCTTTGACGGAACCGGATTGGGGGATGACGGGACCATTTGGGGAGGAGAGTTCTTGTTGGCCACCCCTTCCAGCTACCAACGACTGGGGCACTTAGAGACCTTCCCATTGCCCGGCGGCGAGGGGGCAATTCGCAAGCCTCGACGATTGGCCTATGCTGCGTGCCGCCATTTCCTGGGAGCCGAAGAGACGCTGCCCTCCTCTTTGACCCAAACCCTCGGTGCCCCGGAGGTAAGGGTGATAGAAAACCTCCTCGACACAAGGCTGAACACCCCCATGACCTCGAGCGCTGGACGGCTCTTCGATGTCGTGTCGGCCTTGTTGGGAGTTCGAAGCGAGGTGGACTACGAGGGGCAAGGGGCGGTGGAATTGGAAGTTCTGGCCCGCTGCCACCGCACGGATCTGTGCTCCCCCTACCTTGTGCCATGCAACCGAGCCGAGTCGGGGATGGTTGTGCCCGCCGTGGGAACACTTCTTGAAGCCGTTGTTGAGGACTTGTCCAGGGGGGTGGAGATCTCCGCCATCGCGCTCCGGTTCCACGCCACGGTGGCTTCCATGATCCTGAACACCTGCCAGATCTTGAGAACCGACACCGGCGTGGGAGACGTCGCCCTGTCGGGCGGAGTATTCCAAAATCGCCTCCTCTGCTCTCTGGTGGTTCCTCAACTGGAAGGGGCCGGATTCCGGGTGCTTCAACACCGCCTGGTTCCGTGCAACGACGGGGGAATCAGCTTGGGGCAAGCTGGTGTCGGGATGGCGCAGCTTTCGAAGCTGGCCAAATCGCCTTAACGGTGGTAAATATTCCACCGGACCAACTGGAAACACCGGAAAGAACTGCACCCTCGGGGGACGAACCATGTGCCTTGCAATTCCAGTCCGAATTTGCTCCATCGAAGACACCATGGCCGAAGTGGACATCGGCGGCAACAGAATCCAGGTGAGCATTGAACTCACCCCCGAGGCCGTTGTGGGAAGCTACGTCCTTCAGCACGCCGGCTACGCCATCTCCGTACTGGATCAAGAGGAAGCCCTGGAGACCCTCTCGATGTTGGGAGACATCGCTCGATTGGGAGAGGAGGAGGGGTGAAGTACCTCACGGAATTTCGAAATCAAGAGTTGGCGTCGGGGCTCCTCAAGCAGATCGCCCGACGGAAGGTTTCCAGTGCGCGCATCATGGAGTTTTGTGGTGGCCACACGGTGACCATCTTTCGACACGGACTTCGCCAGCTTCTTCCTCCATCCATTGAGTTGGTATCCGGGCCCGGTTGCCCGGTGTGTGTTACCTCGACGTACGACCTGGACGTTGTCCTGGAGATGTCAAAGACCCCCGACATCATCCTCGCTACCTTTGGAGATCTGTTTCGAGTGCCGGCCAGCCATGGAAGCTTGCGGGAGCAGAAGGCGTTGGGGGAAGACATCCGAATCGTCTATTCCCCCCTTGATGCCCTGAACGTTGCCCGGGACAATCCATCCCGGCCAGTGGTCTTCCTCGGCATCGGATTCGAGACCACCGCCCCTGCGGTGGCACTGTCCGTGCTCACGGCCCGGCGCGAGGGCATAGACAACTACAGTGTTTACTCGATGCACAAGCTCAGCCCCCCCATTCTGGAGACCATCCTTTCCTCGGGAACCCTGGACCTTCAAGGACTCATCTGCCCCGGCCACGTCTCCACGATTACCGGCGGAAAGGTGTGGGATCCTCTGGCCCGGCAATACGGGATTCCGTCGGTGGTAGCAGGGTTTGAACCGCTGGATATTCTGCAAGCCGTTGACATGATCTGCGCCCAACTGGAAGCCGGCTCCCCTCGATCAGAGATCGCCTACAGCCGAGGGGTAACCTGGGAGGGGAATCTCCGGGCCCAGGAGGTCATGAAGGAAGTGTTCCGGGAAGCAGATGCAAACTGGCGTGGAGTGGGATGGGTTCCAGGCAGTGGGTTGGCGATTCGAGAAGAATTCGCTCCCTTTGACGCTTCCAGACTGTTCCCGGTGACCCCTCCACCCTCCAGAGAGCCGCCGGGATGTATTTGCGGAGACATTCTGCGTGGGGCGAAGGCGCCATCAGATTGCGGGTTGTTTGGAACCCGCTGTACGCCGCTAGACCCGGTGGGACCGTGCATGGTGTCGTCGGAGGGGAGCTGCAGCGCCCGATATCGCTATGGAGGTGAGGTTGATGGATAGAATTCTACTGGCCCACGGAAGCGGCGGGCGATTGGCCCAGCAACTGGTGGAGGAGGTCTTCATCGAGTCGCTGACGAACCCTCTCCTGGCCTCCATGGAGGACTCGGCGACGGTGGACTTCCACGGTCAACTGGCGTTCACCACCGACAGCTACGTGGTCACCCCACTGTTCTTCCCCGGTGGGAACATCGGGAAATTGGCTGTGTGCGGGACCGTCAACGATCTGGCCGCTTCCGGGGCAAAGCCGCTGTACCTGAGCCTGGCCATGATTCTGGAGGAAGGACTGGAACTTTCGGTGCTCAAAGAGGTCGTGGACACCATCCGTTTGGCGGCCCAGGAAGCTGGAGTCTCCATTGTCACCGGGGATACAAAGGTGGTGGAGCGAGGAGCGTGTCAGGGGATGTTCATCAACACAGCGGGGGTTGGCCGGGTTCCAGAGGGGATCGTTTCCTCGGCGAGCCGAGCCAGACCTGGCGACCGGATCCTTCTAAGTGGGGCCATCGGTGAACACGGCATGGCGGTGCTGAGCAAACGGCAGGGGCTGACTTTTCAAACAGAGATCCGCAGCGATTGTGCGCCGTTGGGAGAGTTGGTGGCCAATCTGGTGAGTGTCTGCCCAGGGGTTCGTTGCCTTCGAGATCCGACTCGAGGAGGGGTAGCAACGGTGCTCAATGAGATAGCGCAGCGCTCTGGGGTTGGGGTCTTCCTCGACGAAGGTCACATTCCCATCCCGGAAGCCGTGGCGGGTGCGTGTGAGATTATGGGATTTGACCCGCTGTATGTCGCCAACGAAGGAAAGATGATCGCTGTGGTTCCTGTAGAACAGGCAGACGACGCCTTATCGGCCATGCGTCGAAGCCCCTACGGCGAGGGGGCCCAAGACATCGGAGAGGTGACCGAAGAGATGCCAGGAAAGGTCCTCCTTCGCACCGCATTCGGCTCCACCCGTTTTCTGCCGACCCTGGATGGGGAGTTGCTCCCGAGGATCTGTTGAAATGCACGAACTATCTGTAACACAAAGCCTGTTGGATCTGGCATTGGAGCAAGCGGCCCTTCACGACGCTCAGAAGATTACAAGGATGGACGTTGTGGTGGGGCGATTGCAGGGATTGGTGGAAGACAGCGTGAGATTCTACTTTGAGATTCTAGCGGACGAGACTCCGGCTCAAGGTGCTGAGGTCAGAATCGAAATGCTACCCGCCATGGCCAGTTGTCGGGAGTGTGATAGCCAATTCGAGCTGGAGGAGATGAACTGGGTGTGCCCGAATTGCGGTGCACGAACTTTGGAGATCATCTCCGGTCGAGAACTCTACTTGAAAAGCATCGAGGTGGATTGACATGGAAATCAAAGTGTTGACGAACATTCACAAGGCCAACGACGACATCGCCGACCGGAGCCGGGCGCTGCTCGATTCCAACGGCGTATTCTGCCTCAACGTGATGGCCTCCCCAGGTGCAGGAAAGACGACGCTGCTGCTGGCCATGATCCGCCGACTGAGAGAGAAATTTCGCCTGGGGGTCATCGAGGGAGATGTGAGCTCCACGGTGGACTCCGAGAAAATTGCGAAGGAAGGAATCCCGGTCCTTCAAATCAACACGGGGGGAGGGTGCCATCTGGATGCCAATCAGTTGTCCGGCGCGTATCCCGAGATGCCCCTTGCGGACCTGGACCTGCTCTTCATTGAAAACGTCGGCAACCTCATCTGCACCGCCGGCTACCAGTTGGGGGAGCACAAACGAATCGTCATAGCCAGCGTTCCAGAGGGGGACGACAAGCCCTACAAATACCCCAACATGTTCACCGTGGTGGATGCCATTGTGGTGAGCAAAACGGACCTCATTCCCTACATGAACTACTCGTTAGAGGAGTTCACCCGGGCGGTGCGGGCAATCAATCCTTCGGTGCCAATCTTCCCTGTCTCTGCGACCACGGAAGAGGGGATGGAGGCATGGTGTGATTGGCTGGAGAAGGAGTCAGCCCGTTAGTCTTTAGGCGCTTATTCCTGGCAAAGAATTCTTAGTCTTTCCAACACTTTCCGGGCAGCGGGTTCGATGCACCCCTCTACAGCGGGGGTACAAAACTCGCCGTAGGTTGCGGTGTCCTGGACGCCGACTCCAAGCACATCAATTCCCTCGGGGAGCTTCATTCCGTGGCGGCGCCCCCACTCCACGGTTGTGAAGATGTCGGCGTTGTGAACCCCGGAGGTGCGAGCCGAGGTGAACAGTTCTCGTGGAATCCATGCGGTCTCCCCCGGAGGAAGGTCGAGGTGGCCCACGGCGTCCACCAGGATGGCGTGCTCTGCCCCTTCGAACTGGTCCAGGACGGTCCACCCTCCCGCCTCGTTTTCCGAGATTTCGACTGAGCACCCTTGCAAGTCACCTTGCGCCCCGATGTGTGCGGAGACCTTGCGAACAATCCAGAGCCCTACCGAATCATCCGTCAGCGTCGAATTGCCCAGTCCCAAAACGACGATCTTCATTGGCACCCCCAATCAAGCGAGCAAGAATTTTTCTCAGTATGTATATCGCATTTGTCAGTCTGGGGCTACCAAACAACCGTCGGACCACGAAGCTATCATTTGCCAAACACTTCAAATGAACATAAGGAAAGGATCAGTGCGTTTCAGTCGCTATTTCTTCTTTTGTGACCCCGTACGACTGTGCTAGGGTGCCTTCTGAAAGGATAGTTAAAAGCACATTGAGGTAGTCCCAGCGCAAGGGTATCGACGGCGATTCCCAGCGCAACGTGAACTTTGGAGGCATCCATGGCTCGAATCGGAATGTTTCTGTGTGACTGCGGACCCAACATTTCGGAGCGCCTGAACATGGAGCAGCTTGATGAGTCGTGTGCGACACTGGAAGACGTCGTCTTCTGCGGTCGTCACGGACTTCTCTGCTCTCAGGCGGGAAAGCAGTACGTCGAAGACCAGATCAAAGACAACGATCTGGAACGTGTGGTCATTGCGGCTTGTTCTCCTCGGGAGCATGAGC
>CALFHQ010000355.1 GCA_937876385.1 uncultured Pseudomonadota bacterium | reverse complement strand
CCGAAAGGAGATCCCGGTGCCCTCCAAGCGGCGAAAAGCCAAAGGATGGATCGCCTTGGAGAACGTCCACCATCACAACCTCCAGGGGCTGGACGTGGAGATCCCTTTGGGCACCTTCACGGTGGTTACAGGGGTCTCTGGAGCGGGAAAGAGTACCCTCGTCTCGGACATCCTGAACCCCCTCTTGGAACAGAAGGTGAACGGCGCCCGCACCGTTCCCGCTGGGCGAATCGGAGCCTCCCACGGGCTCAAAGGGATCGACAAGGTCATCACCATCGACCAGAAGCCCATCGGCAGAACCCCTCGCTCCAACCCTGCTACGTACACGAAACTCTTCGACATCATTCGCAAGCTCTTCTCCTCCACCCGGGATGCGAAGGCATACGGCTACGGTCCAGGTCGCTTCTCCTTTAATGTTAAAGGGGGAAGGTGTGAGCGGTGCAAGGGGGATGGCGCACTCAAAATTGAGATGCACTTCCTTCCCGATGTATACATCGAATGCCCGCAGTGCAAGGGCCGGCGGTTCAACGAGGCGACGCTTCGGGTTCGGTACAAGGAGCACACCATCTCCGACGTTCTGGCCATGACCGTGGAAGAAGCTCTGGAGCTCTTTGCCGGCGTATCATCGGCAAAACGCATCCTTCAAACCATGGCCGATGTCGGTCTGGACTATCTCCGCATCGGTCAGCCCTCCCCTACCCTGTCTGGTGGAGAGGCGCAGCGAATCAAGCTGGCCCGAGAATTGGCCCGTCAAGAGAAAGGGCACACCTTCTACATCCTGGACGAGCCCACCACCGGGTTGCATTTTCACGACATCCGGAAGCTCATCACGGTCATCGACCGATTCGCTGACAAGGGGCACACTGTGCTCATGGTGGAGCACAACCTGGACATCATCAAGTGCGCAGACTGGGTGCTGGACCTGGGCCCCGATGGCGGAGACGGTGGGGGAAAGCTCGTGGTCGCAGGCACCCCGGAAACAGTGGCCGCCTGCGAGGAGTCTCACACAGGAAGATTCCTGGCCGAAGTGCTCAATACCGGCAAGTGAATTGGTGAATGATGATGTCCAATTGATGGCGTTGGGAGTCTCCCCAGGGTCTCAGCGTGTCGTCCTCAATGGGACCTGCCTCCAGGGGGACTTCTACAATGTCTTCGTTTGCAACCAGAGGGGGCTCTGGAGGCGCGAGGCGTGCCACATGCTCGTTCCACCGCTTCACGCCGACGTCGATGCTGTCTTGTGCGACTCCCCATCGCACATTTGCTTCCGTCCAGATCACCAGGCGTTTGTCTTGATCTTCCAGAAAGAACTCCTGGGCTTCCCGGCAAGCGGTTTCAAAACGGGGAAGGTTTTCCCGCTGCCACTCGGAGACTCGTAGGAGAGTCATCTCCGGTTCCAATGCCGTCACCGTGGAAGCGTCAAACAGTGAGGCCAGCCCCTCCTGAATCTTCACCACGTCTTCCCACGGGGTCCCTTCCACAGACACCTTCACGGCGGTCAGCGGTTTCTCTTCAGCGGTCTGAGCGTTCTTCTCCTTCGTCTTGTCCCCCCCGCAAGAAGTGACGAGAAAGAGTAGAAGAAGCGGTGCAGCGATGCGATGGAAGGTGTTCACGGCGCCTCCGTTGTAGCGGTGGAAGCCCATTGTGGCACGGCGGTTCGGGAGCGTCAAACGTTTGCACTTGGAAAGGGTTTTCCCAGGCAGTACAATGGAGCGATGGTGTGCGTATCATGGAGGTCTAACAGTGCAAAGACGAACGCTTCCGGCGATTTTCCTGAGTCTTTTCTTCGCCTTTGGCTGTTCCTCGTCGGGAGGCGAGGATGTTGGCAAGTATCCAAAAGTCGGGGAGCCATGTGGTGAGTTGGGTTCCATCGATTGCAGCGTCGACAGCTACAACCGCTCGGTCGTGGTGGTCTGTGCGCTCAACGAGGAAGGCTCCCTGAAGTGGCGTTCCACAAAGGTATGCGACTTTGCTTGCGAGCAAGGACAGTGCACAACGGGCACATCCGACGTAAGAAATGAGAGTGACCTGAACAATCCAGAGGTCAGCTCGAAGGACTTGGACACCTCCGATCATGACGCCATCGAACCCGACGTCACTCATGAAGAGGTGACCCCAGATTCCTGTGTATCTAGCTGTATCGACAGGGTTTGCGGTGACGACGGCTGCGGTGGGAGTTGTGGTGAATGTGCCATGACCGAGGTCTGCCTCGAGGACGCCGGAACATGCTGCCAGCCCGCCTGCACCGGCAAGAGCTGCGGAGACGATGGTTGTGGTGGAAGTTGTGGTGCCTGCCCTGAGGGGCTCGAGTGCAATGCCTACCACCAGTGCGCTCCACCATGTCAGCCGAACTGTGAGGGGAGGGTCTGTGGCCCTGATGGTTGCGGAGATCTTTGCGGCACATGTCCAGCCGACAAGGCGTGCGACGGAACGGGGCAGTGCACGATTTGCCTTCCGAAGTGTGACGGGAAGGAGTGTGGACCCAACGGATGCGGCGGCCTCTGCGGCGCATGCCCGTTCATGCAGGAGTGCGTGGGCGGCGAATGCCAGGAGTTGTGTGTTCCCAATTGTGCCGGAAAAGAGTGTGGTTCCGACGATTGCAACGACGTTTGTGGGACCTGCCTTCCCGGGGAAACATGCGTGGACTTCCAATGTACCTTCGTCTGCGAACCTCAGTGCGACGGCAAGGTCTGCGGTCCCGACGGATGCGGCGGCAATTGCGGCAAATGCCCACCCTGGGCATGGTGCACGGCGCAAGGCCAATGCGAGACCGATTGCGTCCCGAACTGCCTCAAGGACGACGGAACCCCCAGAGATTGCGGCTCCGATGGCTGCGGCGGCGGTTGTGGCACATGCCCCATCGCGGGTCATGTGTGCTCTCCCTCGGGCACCTGCCTGCCCCCCGAGGGGCCGTGCGAGACAGTTCCCATCACGGGATGGTGTGACGGGAACGTCCTCCTGGTGTGCATCAGCGGTTCCCTCACGGTGACCGACTGCGACACCTATGGGAAGAACGTGGTTTGCGAATGGTTGGACTCACTTTCGGCGTATGGTTGCAATCCCCACGGAGAGTGCGTCCCGGATTGCGAAGGAAAGTTCTGCGGAGACGACGGGTGCGGCGGAAGTTGTGGAACCTGCCCCACCGGCCAGGCATGCGAGTTGAATCAGTGCGTGGGAGAGACAGACTGTGGCGAGGTTGGCTACATCGGTTGCTGCTCCGGGAACACCGTGTTGTGGTGTGACAACGGAGCGTTGTGGCACATGGACTGCACCAGCATGCAGGACCCAAGCCAGCAACACTGCGGTTGGAATCCCAATGTCAACTTCTACGACTGTGTGGAGACTGCCCTCGAAGGGCCTCCAAACTACCCCTACTACTGCGGAGGCACTTGCGTCCCCGACTGCGGGGGCAAGCAGTGCGGTGACGACGGTTGCGGTGGGACTTGCGGCGATTGCCCCTTCGGTCTCGAGTGCAACAACAACGTCTGCACCGGCATCGGTGGCGGCTGCGGCGGCTACGAGGCAGACCCCATCTGCCAGGGCGACGTCGTCGTCTGGTGTGAAGACGAGCACGTCCTGTTCATGGATTGCACGAGCATGGGTCAGCACTTCCATTGCGGCTGGGTTGGCGATCTTTTCGTGAACTGGTGTTACGAGGAAGAGTGCATTCCGCAGTGCGAGAACAAGGAATGCGGCGAGGATAGTTGTGGGTATGTGTGCGGGTACTGCCCGGCGACGATGTTCTGCAACGATGAAGCTCAGTGCGTGTACGGCTCTGGATTCTGTGGCGACATCGACTATGTGGGTGTGTGCGAAGGCAACATGGTGAAGTGGTGCCAGAACGGCGTCCTGCAGTCCTTCGATTGCGGCTCTTTGGGACCGAGTTGGCAGTGCGGCTGGTTTGAAGAGGGAGAATACTGGTGGTGTATCCAATAGACAATACTAGTGATTCGGTGGAGTTGCTCCTGGTTGGCTGCTCCCGGGATGAGACATCCCAACTGGCGGGCTATCTTGAGACCGCAGGCCATCGCTATCGCGCAGTGACCATAGACGAGTTCCCGGAAGCCCTCCAACCTGCCAAACCGTCGTTGGTTGTGGTGGGAGACTGTCCCGAGAATCTGCTTCATCTCCTGAAGGTGGAATCTCAGTGGAGGAAGACTTCCCCTCACGCCGTCTTGACGGTGGTCTCCAACCAATTGGGCGTTGCGCCGGCGTCGGTCGACCTCAACGCCCTTCTGGAGAATCGACTCGTGGATGGGATGTTTTCCCTCTCCTGGTTCCCCGCGGTGGTTCGTCGCCAGACGGCCACCTTGTCCGAACTGGCACGCCTGCGATTCGACAACAGCAAGCACCTTGCCAGCCCCTCCGAACGCTCCAGCCGAACCCTGGAAGCCCTCGTCAAGAGCCGCACCGAGCAACTCCAATCCCGCAATCGACGACTGGAGTATCTTGCCACTCGAGACCCCCTCACCGGGCTGTTCAATCGCAGGTATCTGCAAGGGCGGTTGGAAGGGGAAATGTCGCGACTCCAGCGCTATTCAACCGCATTCAGTGTGGCCATCTTCGACCTGGACGACTTCAAGAAAGTCAACGACGTGTACGGCCACCCGGCAGGCGATACGGTGTTGTCCACCGTCGCAAAAGTGCTCC
>CALFHQ010000354.1 GCA_937876385.1 uncultured Pseudomonadota bacterium | reverse complement strand
TGCTGGAGGACGGTCTGTGCCTTTCGTTCGGCTTGTTTTACGTCCGGGTCCCAGACCACGGTGGGCAACAACGGGGCGCCGATGCTTTGGGCGAAATGTTCCACGAAGGGGAGGTCGATTTCGGGCATCTTGAGGTTTGGAATGAGTCCCCCCAATCGCACCGGACCGTTTCTGGCGAACCGCACCAGTCCCTTGCAGATGTTGTTGGCAGCGTAGAGAGCCATGGGTTCTCCGGAGACCACGATGTAGATTTCATCTGCCCGCCCCGTTCGCATGGGGACGGCGAATCCACCGCAGACGACGTCGCCCAGGACGTCGTAAAGTGCCAGGTCGTACTGCTGCGCAAAGACGTCATTTTCAGTAAGGACGTCGAAGAGAAGGACCACCCCCCGTCCCGCACATCCGATTCCCGGTTCAGGTCCCCCCACTTCGATACAGTCTATGCCGTTGAATCCGGTGCTGGTGTAGTCTTCTCGGCGGAGGTCTTCCCTGTCTTTGTCTTTGAGCAGCTCCAGGATTGGTTTGGGGTGTTTGCCTCCCAGGAGATTTCGAGTGGAGTCGGCCTTGGGGTCGCAACCGACCTGCAGGATGCGGTGGCCCAGGACTGCCAGCGCTGCGCTCAAGTTGGACGATACGGTGGATTTCCCGATTCCCCCTTTTCCGTAGATGCCGATCTGTCTCATTGTCCCCTCGTTGCGTTGAAGACAGCGTACACCAAAGGACTCTTCGGGAGAAGTTCGATGTCCGCCGGCGGGCGCATGGTGGGGAGTCGGTGGACGCTCTGTCTATAGCTCGTATTGGAACAGGAACATCACGACGTCGTTGTCGAAGCTGAACCCTTCCTGCTCGTCTCTGTAGATGTAGTTGAAGTCGAAGCGTGCTTGATTGGTGATGTGGAATCGGACACCACCGGTGATCCAGCTCTTTCTTTGAAGTACGAGTTCGTCGGTACCAAAGAGGGTGAGGGGGTCGTTGCCGTTTTCGTACTGGTCGTTCCCATCCATCTTTTCGTACCGGAAGACCAGGTCCAGTACCCCGGGCCACGCGTGCAGGATGGCGTCCACGTGCCATCCCCAACTTTGCAGGGAATCTTGGGAGCCGTCCTCGTGGGGTTCACTTTCGAAGTCTTTGACGACGTACTCGAATTCCAGGGTAAGGAGGGCCAGGTGGAAGTGTGCGTCCACCCCCATCCAGCGGTGTTCCGAGCGCAGGTCGTAGTTGGCTTCCACCTGGGCAATGTTCACCCCTGCGGAGAGTTCCAGGTCCCACGGGCGCAGGTCAAGAGCCTCCAGTCCATTGGCGATGTTGAGTTCCAGTCTGCCCACCTTCAACAACTGGTCGTTGCTCTGAATCTCTTCAGTGGCCATGGAAACCGAGTTGAAGAAGCCGCCTTGAATCTTGAGGATTCCCCAGGGGTCCATGAGGGTGACGGCGGCACCCGACTGTCGCTTTGGAATCAGGACATTCAGGGTGGGATTGTAGATGAGGTACATGTCCTCGGTTTCGCGCATGTTTGCCTGGCTGAAAGGAATCTTCATTCGGCCGATGCGGAGGTCGATGAATTTGAACAGGTTCCAGCCGGCGTAGGCATCCATTAAATAGTCGTCGGACTGACTGCCGTCCTTTTCCCGGGGCACGAGGTCGAATTTTACACGATAGTAGAGGCCAGTTTCGTTGAAGCGTCCTTGAAGACCCACTTCAACGTTCTCCAGAACCCAGCCCTGGCGATGTCCAAAGAGGGATGGATCCATGGAGGTGGAGTCCAGGGGCAACTCGTCCCCCTCTTGCGTCGTGTAGGTGGTTTGATCTTCGAAGGTACTGACGAAGAGGGTTCTCAGGAGGACGATGGGTTCGATTCTGGGATCCAGGAGGTGGCTCTTTCGGTCGGGATTCTTGAGGAATTCCCAGACGTTCTCGAAGGGCTCCGCGGTCTCTTTGTCCTTCAGTTCGAAGTAAGTGAACTCGTTTCCGACGATGCGCTCGTAAAGGCCTGCCTGCGCCAGTGGCGAGAGTCCCAGAAGGACCCCGAAGAGAACACAGATTGCTCCTAACCTTCTCATCTCCGCCTCTGGCTCATCTCCGCCTTTTGGTCATCACTCAGGCGCAAGAAACAGTGTCCCATGAATGGTCTCCAGGGTCAACGGCGTCCTAACCAACTTAGAATCGTTCTCTCAACTCCAGCACACAATTCTCCCTCACTGTCGGACATTGGACCCTTCAACTTGTGAGGTGCCATCATGACGCACGCAGACCTGCCTGCAGGCAATCGGGACGCGCTGACGATGTTCGTCGGTGGGGCGATGGAGACGATGGGAGTGGCCCTACTTTCCACTCACCGCCTCCTCGCCCTAGTCTCCGATACAGTGCTGGAGATGACTGTCTATCCATTTTCCGCCATTCGGCAAGGAGGGTGGAGTCCTCAGTTTGCGGCCAAACGGGCTCAGGGGTGGGCACAGAAGCTGGTGGGGGACCTTGGCATTGATGTTCGGTATTTCGGGACTCCCCCGGAGCAACCAGTCCTCTTTGTGGCCAATCACCGCTCCTACATCGACATTGTGGCAATTCTCAAACGGGTACCGGTGGCCTTTCTAGCCAAAGCCGAGCTTGCCCGTTGGCCCCTGTTTGGCGCCGCTGCCAGATATGGAAACGCCGTGTTTGTCCAGCGGGACAACCGTGCAAGTCGGCGCGAGTCCAGGGAGGCCTTGAAGAAGATCCTCGACGCTGGTGTTTCCGTGGTGGTGTTTGCCGAGGGGACCACCTTCGAAGGACCGGGGATCCTCGAATTTCGCCGGGGAATGTTCCATCTGGCAGCGGAGGCGGGAATTCCCGTCGTGCCGGTTGCCGTTGACTACGCCGATTCACGGGATGCGTGGGTGGGAGACGACACCTTCTTAGGTCACTTCGTCCGGGTGTTTTCGAAGCCCACCATCCAAATGACTGTTGCCTTTGGACCGACTCTGTGTGGAGCCGATGCCGAAGGGATGCGGAGCGCTGCGCAAGATTGGGTGAAAACTCACGCTGTGCAGGATCCTCCGTCAGACCCAATTCCCAGGAGGAACGGATGAATTTAGACCGAAAAACGAACGGAACATACGACATCCAGTTGCTTGTGAGGCCCAATCGAAAGCTGTCCGAGGGTTCATTTGAACATCTCGCCTCTGAAGTACGAGAAGTTGCAGCTACCTGCTTCGACGAGCTCCCCGAGTATCAGATCATTCGAGGGACTCGTCGCTCATACGACGACAAGGTCGTCGCCGTGGCCTGGAGAGCCGACGGAAAGATGGCCGGTTTTTGTTCCTGCCTGCTCATTCAGGTTCCCGAGGTGGGGGAAGTTCTTCATCTGGGGTTGACCTGTGTTCGCCCCGAGGACCGTGGTGCCGGATTGACCCACAAGCTCACTCGCAAGGCGGTGGCTGGAACCCTCCTTCGGCGTCGTCCGGTTGGGCGTCTCTGGGTAAGCAACTGTGCGGCCGTCCTCAGCAGTCTAGGGAACGTTGCCATGCACTTTCACAAGGTGTACCCGTCCCCCTTCACCACCACACCTCCCTCCGAGAAGCATCTGAAGATCGCTCGGCTCATCGACCGGGAGTACCGGGATGAGATCTTCATTCACACGGATGCGCACTTCGATGCCGACGATTTCGTCATGAGAGGGAGCGTTGCTGGAACGGTCTTCGAGAAAGAAGAAGGGGACTCTCGCTTCCACCATCGACAGAATTCTCTCAACGAGTTCTACAAGGGATTGATGGACTTCAGCAACGGAGACGAGGTGCTGCAAATCGGGTATGCCAGTGCGTTTGCTGCCGTGCGGCACGTCGTCGGTCGCAAGAAATCGAGGCACCGCAAGGCCGTTCCCGGCACTCGGAAGGTTCTCCGAGGCAAGAAGCGCTCACACCCTATAGCCCTCTGAGTCTCCCCGGATTTGCCTCTTTGCTTCAGCGGTGAAGCTTTAGAAACTCGTTCACATCCACGACCTGCATTCCTGCGTCCCGGGCCCCTTTGATTCCGGCAGGGGCGTCTTCGTACACCGTGCAGAACTCCGGTGCCACTCCCAGGCGCCGGGCGGCTGTGAGGAAGATTTCGGGGTCTGGTTTGGGGTGGGACACATCCTCGTCGCACACCACCGCATCAAACCAGTCTGCGATTCCGAGGACCCCGAGGACTTTGGCAGCACCGGAGCGAAGGCTGCCTGTGGCAACCGCCATGGGGATTTTTCCACGGGATTCCCGAGCCACGGCGACCACCTCTTCGATGGGGCGAATTCGGTGCAGATTCCGGTGAAAAGACGCTTCCTTGTCCCGGCGAAAGGCCAGTGCGTCCACTGCCACCGCTTGTTCTCTTGCCAGAATGGCCGCAATGCGTTCGGTGGGGATTCCCCCCATTTGGTAGAAGCGCTCTTCAGAGAGAGTCAGGCCGTACAGTTGGGCTTGTTCCCGCCAGGCCTGCCAGTGAACGTCCATGGAATCAGCCAGAGTACCATCCAGATCGAAGATCAAAGCCTTTGGGGTTGTCATGTCGGCCTCCAGGCAAGTGGTGCTACCACGAATCGCAACCGGTGTAAACTGGGATTGACCTCGCCGAACCGGTGGGAACAGTGCTCCTCCCACCACTTCTTGCAAACCCCCGCCCCATTGCCCTATCATCGGGCTTCTCCCGGGAGCCGGTTCTCGGGGTTCCACTTTGAGGGCGTCTCATGATTACGCTGAGTTGCGACAAACCGATCACCATCGACGATGTTCTGGCCGTGGCAAGAGGAGAGGTCGTTGAGCTGGACCCAAAAACGAAGTCCATGCTGGACGAACGGCGAGAGCAGGTCACTCGGTTTATCAACCAAACCGGTCGCCCCGCCTATGGATTCAATCGTGGATTTGGCAGCAACGTGGATGAACCGGTATCCCCCGACGACCTGGTCGAACTTCAGGAGAACCTGATCCGCTCCCACTGCGCCGGGATGGGGGAGCCCGTGGACGCCGAAGTGGTGCGGGTGGTGATGTTTCTGCGAGCCCGCTCCCTGGTGTTGGGCCACAGCGGCGTTCGTTCGAAGTTGGTTCAAACCCTCATCAATTTGCTCAACGCCGACATCGTGCCGGTGGTACCTCGGATGGGATCGGTGGGGGCCAGCGGAGACCTTGCGCCGTTGTCTCACGTGGCTTTGGCCCTTCTGGGAGAGGGGGATGTGCTGGCTCCAGGCAGCAGAGAGCGTCGCCCGGCTGCGGACGTCTTGAGGGAAGCGGGCCTTGAGCCTTTGAAGTTGGAGATGAAGGAGGGATTGGCTCTGAACAACGGGGTGC
>CALFHQ010000353.1 GCA_937876385.1 uncultured Pseudomonadota bacterium | reverse complement strand
CAGTAGTTCAACATTGTCTCCCCATGTGGCATGCAATTCCTTCCCCAGTCGCGGCTGGCTCTCTGTCACGGCGTCGGAAAGAAGCTGATCCTTCCAGTCGTCGTACTGTTGATTCACAACCTTCGTCCAACGGAGCATTTCTTCCTTCCGGTCGTCCAGGAACTTCTGGTCGTACTTACCGGTATACGCCAGATTGTGCTCATCGTATGGGTCTAAAGCGTTGTCGTAAACTTCCATCGGCATCTGTTCGAAGTGGTAGATGGTCTTCAAGTTGCCTTCTCGCAGTGCAAGACATCGGCGTTTGAACCAACACGACATGTGGAGCTTTCTGTCCGGTTCCACCGGCTTCAAGAGGCTTGTTCCGAGAAAATCTCCTTTCTTTACCTTGAATCCGAGGAGATCCACAACGGTGGGAACAATGTCCAAGTGAGAGCGAGTCCCTTCTATGGTTCCGGGGGACAAGAGCCATGGTGCGTGGAGCATGCTGAAAGAGTGCAGCCCTTCTTCCCAGGGGACAAGGTCATGTTGCCGCCGCCCGTGTTCGCCGAAAGCTTCTCCGTGGTCTCCGACGATGATGAATATGGTGTTGTCCATCAACCCCCGCTTCTCAAATTCGTCGAATACCTCAGAAATGAATTGGTCGGTATACCGAACTGCATTGAGATAGTTGTTCAGATCTTCGTCGTCCACTCCGAAATCGCGGCGGGCAAAAGATTGGGGGGTCACATAGTTATGATGTGTGCACAGAGTCATGTAGGTCAAGAGAAAGGGCCTGCCCTTCACGGAGTCTACCCAGTCCATGCTGGGGCCAAGCATCATCTTCTCTTCTTTGCCGAAGTAGTTCGTGTTCTCGAACCCTTCCTGGGGCATGTCGTTGAGGCCTCTGTATGTGTCGTACCCCAAGTTCGAGACAAGGCGATCACGTTTCTCAAAGTTCCCCGCCGGCTGGAAGAATGCAGTTTCGTAGCCCTGGCTTTTCAGGATATGGGCGAGGCATCGTCGAGGCAGAATCCCTGGCGAAGCTTCCTTGGGCTCCGTGTCCAAGTAGGGATAAATTCCGCAGTTGATCGCCGTTACCGCCTTCGTCGTGTGGGGTACGACGGTGTATTCATCTTCCACTACAACCGAATCCTTGGCCAAATCTGCCAAGAACGGAGTGGTCTCCAAATCCGGAACGTAGACATCCGAAGACTTCCACCGAAGAGACTCGAACATGATGAGGACCACATTGTACCGAGGTTGTCCCTCCGGGATCTCGAGATCGAGAGAACTGTCCAACTTCTCGTCTGCACGAATGGTGACTCGCTCTGTTGGCAGTATCTCATCCTCGATGAGATCACTGAGGATGTTCATCGGAACGTTCTGACAAAGAGACGCAGCCGGGCCGTCGGCGGCGGGAAGCACGGCGAAGATGGTTGCTACCAGCGACACCATGGCATAGAAGCCCACCACCGTCTTCTTACCAAACGGCCGAGCAGCCTTCAGTCGGCGGCGAACAATGGGAAGCGCTGCCAATATGGCGAAGAGCAGAGCCCCGACAACTTGGCTCGCTACCAACACGAACTTGCCGCCGCTGCCTTCGCTGGCGATAACCCCGCTGGCCTCTTCGAAATTTACCAGCCAGTATTCTATGGAACTCCAAGAGAGGTTTGCTCCCGTTGAGACGAAGTAGCCCCATGATGCCACGTTCAGGGAAGCTACATACAACGCAGTGAGAAGCATGGTTGCCACGACGGCCAAGCGTCCCCAACTACGGGCCAGTGATGTGGCCAAGGTGAAAATGGCCAGGAAGAAGAGGGCGAAGGCTGCATCCGGAGCCCAAGCGAGTAGCGATGAAGTGACAGAAAACTCGCCTGAAGTGGCAATGACCTGGTTCGTCTTAAGGAAAGCGCTAAGCGCCAACAAGTACGCTGCCGGGGGCCCTGCATAGGCGAGTCCGGTCGCCGTCAGGAATTGCCGTCCAGTTCCAATGCTTCGATGATCTGCTTCTTGCATCTGTGTTTTCCGCCTTCCTGCCGCATTGCTCAGTTTCCACATTTTCAATGGCAAAGGGTAAGAGTTCTTGAGGGTCAAAGCAACCAGCATTTCTCCTGGGTACGCAGGTGCGGGGCTTGAAGAGCGGTCTCCTTGGAAGCCAAGTCACCCTCCGTCCCCGGTCCCGCTCCGTCCCCGGTCTGGGGCGGCGATTGGGGCAAACGGGGGAGTGACGAGGGCGGGGAAAGGGTCTTCCGCTTCGAGGAATCGTGGGCTATGATGGGCCGTCAGTGAATCTGACATGAGGGACGGAGGGTGTTGTCATGCCAGGAATGGGTGCAGAGTCGTTCTTTCTTCCTACGACGTTGGAAGAGGCGTTGAAGCTAAAGGCGTCCTTTGGCAAAGGGGCGGTTCTTATTGCTGGGGGCACCGACTTGGTGATCAAGATGCGGCAAGGGCAAGCCAGCCCGGACGTCATTATTCAGCTTCCCAGGGATCTGTCCGTGTCGGCTGTTGAGGAGTCTGAAGGGAAGGTGCGCCTGTCAGCCTTGGCCACCCTGAGCGAGTTGGTGCAGGACCCCGTGTTGTCGAACCGGCTTCCCTTAATCCCAATGGCGCTAGGAAAGATCGGGTCGCCCCAGATCCGGAACATCTCAACACTGGGCGGGAACCTGGTTAACGCATGCCCGGCTTGTGACAGCGCCCCGGCTCTGATGGTCTACGATGCTACAGCCACACTCCAAACCACCGATTCGACCAGGAATGTTCCTGTGGACGAGTTTTTTCTGGGGCCTGGAGCTACCGTCGTGCGGCCTGATGAAATCCTAGTATCCGTTGAGGCTGAGGTTCCTCCGACCGGAGATTTGGTGCGCTTCAGGAAGTATGGCCCGAGGGGGTCCAATGTGATCGCATCTGCCAACTTTGCCGCCCGGATTCGGATAGAACATGGCGAGATTACATTGGCGCGTCTGGCGGCCGGGAGCGTTGCGCCTGTACCTGTTCGGATGCACCGAATTGAGCATCTTTTGGTTGGACGTGCTGCTGCTGAGGTGTCGAGTAGTGAGTTCTTGGCGGAGGTCTCTGCGTTGCTTGAGAAGGAGATCGCACCGATAAGCGATGTCCGAGGGACCCAGTGGTACAAGCGCCGCGTGATTGAGTTGTCTCTGACCCACTTGATGACCGAAGTGGCTGAACGGGGTTGAGTTCCATAGGAGTTGTGATGAAGGCCATTCAGTTTCGATTGAACGGGAAGAGGGTTGCACTCAGCGTTGGAGCCGGTGAT
>CALFHQ010000352.1 GCA_937876385.1 uncultured Pseudomonadota bacterium | reverse complement strand
AGTTGAGCTCCTTGGCCCGCTCTTTGAGCGCGTCCAGGATCTGGGTCGTGGCGTCGAAGTCGGCGTTCATACGGTGATGACTCCCCTTCCAGTGGTGCCGTCCACCGACACGTGCAACGGTTTGTCCAGCGCAACAGTGACTACATGCGGAGATTCGTGGAGCACCGAGCCCGCAGCGAGGAGATCGAAGCGGACGTTCTCCAGCCCCTTCTTCACCGAGAAGTAGCTGACTCGAAAGCTGCAGATGTTGTGGAAGAAGTGGGAACCCTGGCTCAGCTCCACGTTGAGTTCTTCCAGGGCGCACTCGACGAGGACTCTGGCTTGACTGATCTCCCCCCAGGTGACGGGAATTCCCAACCACGGGTCGGAGCTTCCCCAACGGCCAAAGCCGATGAGCACACAAAATTGTCCCGACTCTCGCAGGCGCAGATTGTGGGTGCGGATTTCGTCGCCGATGGCGCGGGTCTTTGCCGCATCGAAGGTGTCGGTCTTGACGTAGGTGACGATGTTGAGGTCGTCTCGCCTGCCGTTGCCCAGGGCTTTGGGGCTTGAAACCAGGACGGTGTCCCCTGTCAGGTCTTCTTCCTTCAGGCGAACGATTTCGTTGTTTACCACCATGGGCCGAACCTGCACCAGAGCCAGCTTGGCAGGGGTGCCGGGTTCTTCCGGGAGTATGGCAGCAAATTCTACTTCCACGGGGGTTCCCAGTCGCTCCCGAATGGTCTCCAGGAGGTTCTTGATGACGTCGTTTACCGGGTAAACGCTGGCCTTCAAGAGAGGGGAGAAGTCGAGCACCCTGGCTCCTTTCCCGGCACACCCGGTCCACAGCCGGTCCCGCTGTGGGTCGTAGGTGGAGACGAGGTGTTGAAGGGTCTCGTCCCATTCGGCGTCGGCCAGGTCGAAGCGAGACATATACTCGGTGGCGGTGAGCGGGTCCTGGGGGCGGGTGAAGGAGAGGTCTACCGCCCAGAAGCGTGTTTGCGTCTGTTTGAGCAAGTCCGACACCGAGCCGAAGGGGGGAGGGGTGCGGGGCATGGAAGGGCAGTAGCTCCAGCCCACTCCCTCGTCCACAATGATCCGACCGAGGCCCAGAGCCAGCGTCACCACCCCGTCCTCCGGGGAAGCATTTCCAAAGGGGTAGTAGTTAAAGGAGCGGGCGACCCCCGAGAGGTGGGGGTAGAAGCGGTCGTCGTGCCGCTCACCGACGATGGTCTGGAGGATCACCGCCATGGCTTCTTCGTGATGGGGGTGGCCGGTGGCGTCCCGATACTCTCGGGCCCTGGCAAACCATGTGGAGGCGTACACCAGCTTGATGGCTTGTGCGATTTGCTCGAACCGTTTCTCAGGGGAGTTGTGGTGGTTGGGGAGCATCTTCGTTTCATAGATTCCGGCGAAAGGTTCCCCCAGGGCATCTTCCAATCGACTTGAGGAGCGAACGGCGATGGGCACTCGAACCAGCGTGACCAATGTCCAGAGAGGTCCCACGAGGGATGCGGGGAGGTCAGCCTCAAGGAATCGGCGAGCGATGTCCAAGTCATCATCGTCTTTGAATTGTTCCAGGGTGAGGCTGTTGTCTTCCAGAAAGGTCAGGTAGTGGCTGGTGGTGATCACCCGGTACGGCGGGACGAAGAGGTGCAGTTCGTCAGATGGGGATGCTGCCTGCTGGTCCTTAACGAATGCGCTGAGGCGCTGCAATCCTCTGGCTTTCCCGCCGATCTCTCCCGTTCCCAGGAGTTCCGGCAGATCGCCAAAGGGGTCGTCGACGAAGGGAGCTTCTACTGCAGTCACTACGCACCTCCTGGAAGCCTTATGGCCCCCCAACGAGTAGAACACTCCCGGTGTGATCTTTCAAGGCGAGAAAGGGAAAGCGTGGCACGTTTGATTGTCCCGAGCGAGGGAAACAGTGTGGCGATTTACTGTGGGAGTTCTGCTGTAATTTCGCGTGGTTGAAGTGCTGCAATCTGTGGTGCAAAAAAAAATTCCCCCTTCTTCCGCTTTTAGGGTTGACATCGAATAGGTTCTTACACAGAATCCACCCGCTTTTGAAGGTGCGTTCGGGCAATAGTGTCCGTTGAATTCGCTGCATTTTTTGGTCGGTCCTGGTGGGTCATGCGTTGGCCCCCCCTAACCTGAGTGGGGTTGTGAAGTGAAGGAACTGGGACGCCACATCATCGTCGAAATGTACGACTGTGATGCCGAAATCCTCAACAATTTCGATGTTATTCGCGAGCAGATGATGGAAGCTGCACGCGTTGCAGGCGCTACAATTGTCGGGGAGGTCTTTCATCGCTTTACTCCGCACGGTGTCTCTGGCGCCGTGGTTATTGCGGAGTCACACCTGTCTATTCATACATGGCCTGAGTATCGGTACGCTGCGTTGGATCTGTTTACCTGCGGAGACAACGTGGACCCATGGGTTGCCTTTGGGCACCTGGCAAGAGAACTCAAGGCTGGAAAGACATCTCAAACGGAATTAAAACGGGGCTTGTTTCCCACGGCGCTTGGGGAATCCCTTCCGTTCAAACCGGAATAGCGTCCATCTCGACACAACTGGAGGTTTATCTGATGTTTGCTAAGAAGCCGACACAGTTCTTTGTGTGCTCCGGAGCGTCCGAAGGCTACACGGAGCTTAATGCCTTTGATGCAGCCCTGTTGAATGCCGGAGTGGGAAATACGAATCTCATCAAGATGTCGTCCATCCTCCCTCCGGGGTTCATGCAGACAGGTCCCCAGCCATTGGTGCCGGGATCTTTCGTTCCCATCGCTTACGCCTCCATCGGATCGACTACCCCCACGGAGACAATCTCTGCGGCGGTGGCAGGAGCCATTCCCGTAGACCCCACTCTCCCCGGGGTGATCATGGAGTACAGCGCTCGGGGGCAGGCCGAGGACGTGGAGCGTATCGTGCGTTCCATGGCCGAAGAGGCGATGAAGCTGCGTGGGTTTGAGATCAAGGAGATCGTCTCCATCTCAGCCCAACACAGAGTCGAGCACGTAGGCGTGGCCTTTGCCGGCGTCGTCCTCATCTAGTCTGTTCGGTCTCCATCTGTCCGACTGTTGCTTGCCGAGAGGGAATCTATGATTCACGAAATTACCGCCCAAAATGGGGACAAGACCCTTTGGTTCAGTGAACTCGGTCCGACGGGATACGGACTCTCGCTTCGCATCGACCGAATGCTGGCGGATGTGAAGACACCCTTCCAAACCCTTCAGATCTTCGAAAACGAAGCCAAGGGTCGGGTGCTCATCCTCGACG
>CALFHQ010000351.1 GCA_937876385.1 uncultured Pseudomonadota bacterium | reverse complement strand
CCCCCTCGAGGCTCGGCAGTTGCTGGAGACACACCGGCAGTTTCTCGATGATTTGTGGCACTTGCTCGACCAGGTTCAGTTCAAGGCACCACTGTGAGAATGACAAGGAGTCGCCATGCCGAAGTTCATCCACATCACCCCCAACGAAATGATGCTCAAGGGATTGCAACTGGGGGAGAAGCTCTACAACACAGGCTTTCGACCCAAGCATGCCATCTCCATCTGGCGCGGCGGCACCACCGTCGGCCTCTTCGTGGACGCCTACTTTCGCTCTCGAGGACTTTCCATCAACCACACCACCATCGCTACCGAGTCCTACACCGGAATCGGGCAGCAGTCGGATGTGCGTGTGAAGGGGTTGGAGCATGTGGTTCGGACGGTTTGTCGGGAAGACGGGTTGCTCATCCTGGACGATGTCTACGAGTCGGGGAACACCATTCGAGCCATAACCGAAACGTTGCACGAGCGAGCCAGAGCCAACGCTCCCGAGCGAATCATGGTGGGAACCATCCACCGCAAACCCGACAAGATGGCATACACCGGCGCAGATGTCCGTTTTCTGGATGACGTCCCCGGGGACACCTGGATTGACTACCCCCACGAGCTGGCGGACATGGTCACCGGCGACCCCAGCGACCCCTTCATCAAAGAGAAGGACCCCCGCATCTGGGAGACCATTCGGCAGGACCGCTTTGAGCCCACCGACGAGTCACCAGACGCCAGATACCGATACGTCAGCCCCGACGAGTTGATGCTGGACGCCTTGAAGCTGGGAGTGAACGTCTTCCATGACACCTCCTTCCACCCACACTTCATCGTCGCACTCTGGCCCGGCGGGGTTTCCTGCGGACTGCCGGTGCACGAGGTGTACAAGTACAAGATGGCTAAATCCGGCCAGGACCGCCCGGTCCCCGACCACATCAGCCTGAACACCATGCCCAGCCGGCTCAGCTACGTCAACGACGTCATCGGCCTTGACTACCTGGCGGAGAAGGTGAACAGCAACCACAACGTTCTCATCGTCGACACTACATTTAAGAGCGGGCGACTGGTCAATTCGGCGCTCACGAGACTCAAGGAGGTTCTTCGAAGGAATCTCGACTTGAAGCGAGTTCGCGTGGCGTCCCTCTATTGGAATCCCGATGACGATGCGACCTGGACGGCACAGCCCCTGTTCCGCAAGCCGCACTATTATATCAAGAAGGTCTGTGGTGAGGTGGTATACCCCCACGCCATCCACCGGCTTCGAAATGCTCGAGAGGAGCTTCGTGCCCTCGACCCGGCAATCTACAGGGTCCTCTTCCCCGCCGACTGACCCCAAACCGCCTTTTTCCATTTTTCGGGTTGCATTGACTCGATACGCGACTATTTTAGGGTTCGATTTACGGGGCTGGCCCCGAAAAAATGGCAAACAACAGTCGCATTGAATTTGTTCGGAGGAGCACATGAAACTGAAGCCGTTGCATGACAGAATCCTGGTCCAGAGATTGGAGAGTGAAGAGAAGACCGCAGGCGGGATCATCATTCCCGATTCGGCCCAAGAGAAGCCCAGCCGCGGTGTAGTCGTTTCGGTGGGTGAAGGGCGACGAGACGACTCCGGGGAGCGCAAGCCTCTGGACGTCAAGGTCGGCGACAAGGTGCTGTTCAGCAAGTACGGCGGAACAGAAGTCAAAGTCGAAGGGGAGGAATACCTCCTTATGCGTGAAGAAGATATCCAGGCAATTATCATCGAAGACTGATAAGACGAAATTCGTCGGGAGGAAGAACTATGAGCCCAAAGATCTTGAAGTTTGATGAAGCCGGAAGAAAGAAGCTTCTGGCAGGTGTGAATATTCTGGCAGATGCAGTGAAAGCTACCTTGGGCCCCAAGGG
This sequence comes from uncultured Pseudomonadota bacterium, assembly GCA_937876385.1. Lineage (GTDB taxonomy): Bacteria > Myxococcota_A > UBA9042 > CAIXZC01 > CAIXZC01 > CALFHQ01. Next base: position 1,383 of record CALFHQ010000351.1, on the reverse strand, counting down.
ACGAAACGTCGTCCTGGAGAAGTCCTTCGGTTCCCCCACTGTGACCAAGGACGGCGTGTCCGTGGCCCGTGAAGTGGAACTCGAAGACCGATTCGAAAACATGGGTGCCCAGATGGTGAAGGAAGTCGCCTCGAAGACCTCCGACGTCGCCGGCGACGGAACCACCACCGCCACCGTTCTGGCTCAGGCCATCTTCGCCGACGGAGTCAAGATGGTCTCCGCTGGCCACGACCCCATGAGCATCAAGCGCGGCATCGAGAAGGCCGTCACCGTGGTTATTGAAGAGCTGTCCAAGCTCTCCAAAGAGACCAAAGACTACCGGGAAATCGAACAGGTCGGCGCCATCTCCGCCAACAACGATGCCACCATCGGCAAGATCATCGCCGATGCCATGGACAAAGTCGGCAAAGAAGGCGTCATCACCGTGGAAGAAGCCAAATCCATGGAGACCAGCCTCGACGTCGTGGAAGGAATGCAGTTTGATCGCGGCTACCTCTCCCCGTACTTCGTCACCGACCCCGACCGTATGGAAGTCGCCCTCGAAGACGCCTTCGTTTTGCTCTTCGAAAAGAAGATCTCCAGCATGAAGGACCTTCTTCCCCTCCTGGAGCAGGTTGCTCGAACCGACCGACCTCTCCTCATTCTGGCTGAAGACGTGGAAGGGGAAGCCCTCGCGACTCTCGTGGTCAACAAGCTGCGTGGCACCCTGAAGATCGCCGCTGTGAAGGCCCCTGGCTTTGGTGACCGACGAAAGGCCATGATGGAAGACATCGCCATTCTCACCAACGGCAAGGTCATCACCGAAGACCTCGGCCTCAAGCTGGACAAAGTCACCCTGGAAGACCTCGGCCAGGCCAAGCGCATCGTCATCGACAAAGAAAACACCACCATCGTGGACGGTGCCGGTGGCGTCGACCAGATTAAGGCCCGTGTCGCCCAGATCCGAGCCCAGATCGAAGAGAGCTCTTCCGATTATGACAAGGAAAAGCTCCAGGAACGTCTGGCCAAGCTCCACGGTGGCGTGGCTGTGATCAACGTTGGTGCTGCCACTGAAACCGAGATGAAGGAAAAGAAGGCCCGTGTGGAAGATGCCCTCAACGCAACCCGAGCGGCTGTGGAAGAAGGAATCGTTCCCGGCGGTGGCGTTGCCCTCATCCGCACCATCGATGCCGTTGAGAAGATGGCTGAATCCTTCGAAGGCGCCGAGCTTATCGGTGTCCAGATTGTCCGCCGAGCCCTCGAAGCTCCCCTGCGAGCCATCACGGTGAACGCCGGTTGGGAAGGCTCCATCGTCGTGCAGCGGGTCCGAGAAGGAAAGGATGGCTTCGGGTTCAACGCCCTCACCGAGAAATTCGAGTACCTCGTTGAAGCAGGCGTTATCGA